>JALWQU010000168.1:0-7665 GCA_026982915.1 Candidatus Altimarinota bacterium
TACAGGATCTGAAGCGCTGACCTGTTTATTTGATAAAAATTCTCATTGTCCTATATTTGGGACTGAATAGTTACTAATTTTTTTCCTTCATAGGGATTTTTAAGAATAACATTTTGGAGAATTTTTACAGCTTTTTGTTTTTCTTTCGCCGAAAAAAGACGAATATCTTTCACCGCTCGCTTTGTAATTTTTAGTTCAAATTTTTGCATTTTCAAAGAGCAAAGGCTGTTTCCAAACTCACAACATCATTATTCTTTATATCTTCATCCGCCTCGATTAAAGAGGCTTTTAAATTGGGGATCATGGATAGCTCCGCTGTTTCAAGTAATTCTTCATATTCTTGCTCGGACAACAAAACAACATTTCCCGACTTTGATTTAATTTTTGTTTGACCATGAGTTGTGGTCGTTTTTTTTATCAGTGGAAAAAAGTTATTCCGAGCTTTTGTGGCCGTAATTGTTTGCATTGAGATATCTTTATATTATGTCCTAATTGTAGGACATGTTTTGTGTGGCGTCAAAATTAAAACAATCAAGTGCCATTTTTCAAAAAAATAAACCAAAAAACTTGTACATTTTAGATTGTACCGCTATAACAGTACGCAATGAATAATAAACAAACGATCAAAACACTTTCTAAAAAACTAGAAACACTTTCCGCGGAAGAAATCGAGCATTTTTTCCAGGCTTTTTTTACCGAAAAGGAGCGGTCTACCCTCGAAGGACGGATGAATATTATTAATCAATTATTACAAGGGATCCCCCAACGAAAAATCGCGCAAGATCTCGGTCTTAGTTTTAGCCAGATAACAAGAGGTTCTCATGAGCTAAAAAACGGCGTAGGAAAAACCTTTTTTCCAAAATTCTTTGCCACGAAAAAACACTAAATCATGATTATCGAAACCTACGACTACCAGACAGAACACTCACCCATTGCTATTTTTCAGCTTGTTCGTGAAAAATTTGGCGCGCCGATAGCCCTTTTGGAATCAGCGCTTACCGATGAAATCAATCCTTTTTCCTTCATTGCCTTTAGCCCTGTTCAGTCAGTCATAAGTCATACTAAGAGTTTTGAAAAAATAGAAAAAGCCCTCAAGAAATGTACTAAATTCCCTAAAAATTTTCATCTATCAGGCGGTCTCATTGGCTATTTCAACTGGGAGATTTGTCAGGAAATCGAACCTATAAAAATAGATTCAACGAATAATGAAACGGGCACAAAACCACCACACGCTTTGTTTTATGAATTTTCTCGTTTTTTTATTTTTGATCATCAAGAAAAAAAGATTTTTGCCCTACAAACACATCTGAAAGAGGCGGAAAAGTTTCACGAGGAAAATGAAGCTATTTTAAAAGTCGCCAAGGCAGAAAATAGTAGTCCGTTGAAAACTAAGGCCATTCAAGACGAAAAAAATGCCAATTTTTCGGTTTTCACCTCCGAACAACAACAGGCAGTATTTGAAGAAAAAGTAAGCTATACGAAACAAAAAATACTCGACGGAGAAGTTTTTCAGATGATCGTTTCTAACGGGTTTAAAAAACAAACCAACAAGGACGGACTGGATTTTTATGCCGCTCTACGAACGATTGAACCTACAACGCATTTATTTTTCCTTGATTTTGGAATACACGGGCAAATTGCGGGGGCTAGCCCGGAGATACTAGGTTCAAAACGAGGCGAAAAAGTGGTTTATTCACCTATTGCGGGGACACGCTACCGAGGAAAAACCGATGCAGAAGATGCTAAAATCCAGCAAGAAATGTGTGATGATCCAAAAGAAAATGCCGAGCATGATATGCTTATTGACCTTGGACGAAACGATCTTGGGCGTGTTTGTAAGACCGGTTCAATTCATATTACTCATGAAAAATACACCAAAAAATTCGCGAACCTAATGCACTTAGTCACGGATATCGAGGGCCTTCTCAAGCCCCATTTAACCGCTATTGATTTTTTTAGGGCGATTTTCCCCGCGGGGACACTTTCGGGCGCGCCTAAAATACGAGCCATGGAGCTCATCGCGAAAATTGAAAAAAATAGACGCGATCTTTATGGTGGGGCGGTTGGCTATTTTTCCGCCGACGGCGATATGGAATTTTGTATTGCTATTCGGAGTTTCGCGCTTAAGGCTGGAGTTTTAAAATTTCGAACCGGGGCGGGGATTGTACAGGATTCCGATCCCGCAAAAGAATGGTTAGAAATCCATAATAAGGCCAAAAGTTTGTGTAAGATCGTAAATTATGTGGAAATTTATAAATGAAAAAATATTATTTAGCACTTTCAGATACCGTCAAAGGCTACCTCTTAATGAGTGGTTTTATTTTTTCCGCAACCATGGCTTATTTATTGATAGACCTAGTTTTTCGACAGTACCCACAAATATCGCCGGAGAATGCTATATTTTGGGGATTTGGCGGAGCAGCGATTATCGGCCTTTTTTACTTCGTAAGTAGTACCCAAAAAAGAAATTTAGTCGTCCTTGAGTTCAAAAAATACAACCTTTTTATCATAGCGGTTTCTTTGTTTGCCGTCGTAGGTGCTATGCTCTGGTTTTGGGCGATGTCCGCTGCAAGTGGCGGTATTGTTTCCCTCTTAACTAAATCACAAACTATTTTTGCCTTTTTACTCGGTATTTTATTTTTAAAAGAAAAATTTTCACTCAAAGAGGGGTTTGGTATCCTTATCGCGATCATGGGAATTCTAATAATTGCCAATCTTGAAGGAGAAATCTCTTCTGTGGCCGTTTTAGCAACGCTTACCTCCTCTATTCTTTACGCACTACAAAGTCTCTTGGTAAAAAAAGCGGGAACACACATAAACGCCCCTATATTTTCTTTTTTAAGAGTTGTTGTCACTACCACGATTTTAGCGATTATACTCCTATCTTTGCAAAGAATAACCCTTATTCCTCCTTTGGCTTTTTTGACCTTGGCCCTATCACAAGTATTTGGATTTTTTATCGGTCGAATTTTTTATTTTGAAGCGCATAAATTTTTACCGATATCAAAGCTCAATATGGTAACACTTTTTACCCCTGTTTTAATTTTAATCGGAGAATTTATATTTTGGGGCGATACTATTTCTTGGCAAAAACTCATAGGATCAGTGCTTATTATCGGAGGATTGTGCTTCTTTATTCGTGAACAATTTAAACTAAAAAAGACATGAACGATAACTGGGAAAAGTTTTTACGGTCATTGTTAAAAAACAGAAATCAAAGTATATTTTGTTAAGCTGTTTTATTGATTGACAGGCGAAAGAGCGGTTCGTCTTAGGCTTACCAAGAAGGATGGCCAGCTCATCCGCAATGCGGATTCGAACCGTTCGCTCTCCAATTTTACCCCTTAAATAACCTCAAGTCAAATGAAAAAACTACTCCTCATCGACAACTACGACTCTTTTACCTATAACCTCGTGCAATATTTCCAAGAACTGGGACTGATGGTAACCGTCAAACGCAATGACGCTATAACGGTAGCCGAAGCCGAAGCCCTCTCTCCCGACTTTTTGGTTTTCTCCCCTGGACCGGGAACCGTCGATAATCCGGATGATATAGGCATTGGACCCGCTTTATTTGGAAAATTCAGAGGTAAGATTCCTATTTTAGGCGTTTGCCTCGGGCAACAAATGATCGGTAAACTCTTTGGTGGGCATATCGCAAAGGTAAAACCAGAACACGGAAAAAGGTGGTCCATAAAGGTTTTAGACAAACAGGGCTTATTTAAAAATTTCGAAGATACTTTTGAAGGTATGCGATATCACTCCATGGTTGTTAGTCATGAAGACCAAGCCCTACTCGAAAAAAAAGGACTAAAAATAACCGCTAAAACCAATGATGCCGACGAGTTGATTATGGCTTTTGAGTCTTTGTCCGAAAAGATTTTTGGGGTACAATTTCACCCCGAATCCGTCGGCACCAAAAAAGGCCTTTCTATTCTGAAAAACTTTATAGATTCGATCTAAACAACCTGAAACCCTTTTATTTTTTTCGTCGACACAAACGCATCAAATCCCTCACGATGCACTTTATCAATAATTTCCTGACCACCTGACCGGATAATTTTACCATGACAAAGAATATGAACCTGTGTTGGATTGATTTTATCCAGTAATTTCTCTGAATGAGAAACAATAATCGCCGATTTATCCCCTCGATCAAACCAGGTATTAAACCCTTTCCCGATCGCAGAAATCGTATCCACATCAACCCCCGAATCAATCTCATCTAAAAACACAAGACTCGGGTCAAGACTGAGTAGTGACGCCATTTCCATTTTCTTTCGTTCACCTCCCGAAAAGCCCTTGTTCATTTCTCTATCAGCAAAAGAAGTGCTTAATCGCATGGATTCAAGATTTTTCTCAAAAGAGCGTTTGAACTTAAAGCTAGAAGTAAAGGTCGGGTCTAGTGACTTTTTTGCTGCAAAAAGAAGATTCCGCGCACTAACCCCATCAATTTCTGGCGGCGACTGAAAACTCAGGAAAAAGCCTGATTTAGCTCGCTCTGACGGTGTTTTTTGGCGAAAAGATTCTGTCTTAAAAACAATGTCGCCTTCAACAACATCATACTGACTATCGCCTAGTAAAACACGTCCAAGCGTTGATTTACCCGACCCATTCGGACCCAATATTACATGGATTTCCCCAGGCTTAACGACAAGATCAACCCCTTTTAGAATGGGTTGATCTTGAAATTTTGCGTGAAGATTTTTTATTTCTAGCATGAACAAAGGCTATAAAGCGCCAATTTCTTTTACAATTTCAGATCGAACTTTTTCAAACCCAGCAATATCATCCGCGGCCACTTCTTTAATCCGTCCAAGCTTGATAATAACCGGTAATTCTGAAACCAGGTTAAAGTCAAACTCTTCTCGATCAACCAGTTTCATCCCTTCTTCATAGAGCGTTACAATCGTCTTGAGCATTTGATACTGTTTTGCCGGGATAATATACGCATCTTCCGGATCAAATGAATCCTGATAAAGGTAATCTTCTCGAATAGACTTAGCGACTAATAATACTAATTTCTCTCTTGTTGAAAGGGCATCTGGACCCACTAAACGAACAATTTCTTCTAATTTTGCTTCTTCTTGCAAGAGTCCCATGGCGGTCTCTCGAACCTCCCAATAATCACTCGCAATATTATCCTTCATATAGACTTCAAGATTTGGAAGATACAGTGAATACGATTTAAGCCAATTAATAGCCGGAAAATGACGTTGATAAGAAAGTTTTGAATCAAGTCCCCAATAAGTTTTGGTCACTCGAAGCGTATTCTGGCTCACCGGTTCAGAAAGATCTCCCCCTGGAGGTGAAACCGCTCCAATAACCGTCAATGATCCCACTCTATCATCTGATCCCAAACATTTCACAAGACCCGCTCGTTCATAGAATTCCGCGGTCTTAGACCCTAAATAGGCTGGATATCCTTCTTCCCCAGGCATTTCTTCAAGCCGTCCAGACATTTCTCGCATAGCTTCAGCCCATCGTGAAGTAGAATCCGCCATAAGCGCCACATTATACCCCATATCTCGATAATATTCCGCAATAGTGATTCCGGTATAAACCGAAGCTTCTCGTGCTGCTACGGGCATATTAGAGGTGTTGGCAATCAAGACCGTTCGTTTCATGAGTGGTTCTCCTGAGTTTGGATCGATAAGATGGGGGAAATCATTTAGCACTTCGGTCATTTCATTCCCTCGTTCTCCACACCCAATATAAACAATTACTTGTGCATCACAGTATTTTGCTAGCCCTTGTTGTGTCACGGTTTTTCCAGCCCCGAATGGTCCCGGAATACAAGCCGCTCCACCTTTTGTCAAAGGAAAGAACATATCAATCGATCGACATCCCGTTACTAACGGTTCTGATGGAAGTTGCTTGGATGTCGCTTTACGCGCATTTCGGATCGGCCAAAACTGTCGCATAGCAATATTTTCTTTTTTCCCTTTATTATCAAGGACGGCAATCGTATCTGAAACTTTAAAATGTCCTGATTCAATCTTTTCAACTTTGGCGTTTATAATTCCAACCGGTACCATAATCTTGTGAAGAATAAGCGCTGTTTCTTGTACCGTTCCTAAAACATCTCCTTCGCTGACCGTATCCCCTTCACTCACGGTCGATACAAAATCCCATTTTTTTGTCTGATCCAGCCCAGGAGCATCAATTCCTCGTGCGAGGAAATGTCCTGATTCTTCTTCTAAAATAGCCAGTGGCCGTTGTATCCCATCATAAATTGATTCCAAAAGTCCTGGCCCAAGCTCTACAGAAAGTGTTTGTCCTGTAAGCAACACGGGCTCTCCTGGTCCAACCCCCGCAGTTTCTTCATAAACCTGAATAGAAGCATTCCCTTTTTCTAATCGAATAATTTCACCCACTAATTTTTCGTCTCCAACACGGACAACTTCATACATCTTGGCCTTTTCCATATTTGAAGCCACAACAAGCGGTCCAGAGACCTTTACAATAACGGGGTTTGAGTTAGTCATTTTCGATTAGGTAGTTTAATGAATTTCATCGACATTCTTAGCAAATAAAAAAAATTGTCAACAGAGAATATACTTGTATATTTTAATCCAAATACAGTCCTCAGCTTGAAATTTATGAAAAAACCTCCTTATTGTCCTCCCAATCGTGAACTTCAATATGTGGATGAAACAAATCTGTACTATCAAATGGCTAAAAAATATGCCGAAGAAAACTCCCTTGACCCAGCGCATAAAACAGGCGCTGTTATCGTCAAAAATAATCTCGTTATAGGAGAAGGGGCTAATGGTTCTACTTTTCATGTAAAAAACGGTTGCGAACGAAAACGACAAAATATACCAACCGGACAAGGCTATGATCTATGCGAAGGATGCGCGCCCGTAAACCACGCGGAACAAAAGGCTATTGCCGATTGTCTCAAACAGGGAAACAACCCCGAAAACGCCGATTTATATCTATACGGTCACTGGTGGTGTTGTGAATCTTGCTGGGGAGCAATGATTAGCGCAAAAATAAAAAATGTTTATTTAGTAGAAGATTAAGGCGCTAAGAAGACATCAATAATAATCATAGGAAAAGATGAAGTAGATAACCCCTATATCACTTACTATCCCCATGCACCATAAAATAATAAGAATAAAACTATACCAACAATAAGTAGTAACAAATAAATAATTTTAACTGAGAATCCCTGTTCTACAAAGAAACAATCTTCTTTCATAAAGGAAAAAATAAGCCCCTGCTTTTCACTCCATTCAACATTCCAAAATAGACCTGCAAAAAAATAAAGCACACTTGAAGCTGGTATATTTGCTAACCATGTTACAGGATACACACCGTCTCTCCATAAAATATAAAGATCATAAGACCAACTAACGGAAAGTATCCAAAAAATAGTGGCAATAAATAACTCTAAAAAAGAACTTTGTTTTTTTAATAAACGATAAAAAATGCCAATACTCCATGGAGCTGTTAAAAATGTAAGCGTTGCCATCATTGGCATACTGATATAATCCCATGTTGGATCATCCATGTAGGGAGCCACTAATGTTAAAAATAATGTAGCACCTATAAAAGTAAAAATTTTCCATTTTTGAAATAAGAAAATCCAATATTTTTTTTGAAATAATGAAATTTTTTTAAAATTCCATATACATAAAAACAAACTAAATAAACATA
>JALWQU010000168.1:7675-12928 GCA_026982915.1 Candidatus Altimarinota bacterium
TAAACATACTAAGAACCAAAATGTAAAATAATTTTCTAACATATTAATCTTAAGGAAAGCCTGATAAATTCAGCTGACCAAGAAATTATAGCATAAATACTAAACAGGAATGGATTTTTCATACAACAATACCGGATCAAGATCTAACTGATTATCCCATTCAATAGAATCGAATTTTTTGTGAACGGTATTAAATAATTTTTCATTTTTTAGTTCTGAGAATTTTCCATAAGAAAAGTATGGAGCCACATCAAAAATACGCTCTTCATTATTATCAAAACTTAATTTAAGGTGATAATTTTTTTGTGGTAATACGGAGACTATTTTATGGTACATTATCGGAGTGGATCAATTTTAAAAGGTAGTTCCCCATTTTGAGCTAAGGTCCAATCGGCTAATAATTCTTCTTTTCGGAGTTCCGCCCAGGCGAGAACTAGCTTTTTTTGTTTGTTTGGTAGTTCTCCTTCAGAGATACTGGCTTCTTTGATATCTACCACCGCCGTATCATCTTGATAATACACATGAAAATGTGGAGGATTATGCTCTCCTGGAGCACAATACATACGAATAATAATACCGTTGAACATACAAATTGTTGGCATACTTTGACTATAAAGATTCTTAATCCCTTGGTCAAATATTGATAAAGGGGGTAATTCCCAAAATCCTGTGCTAAAAAAAACATTTCGAACGGGGTTGGTCTCTTTTGTGCTGTGTTCGAAATTCTACACACTCCGTCTGACGATAGGTACTAAAAAGTCTTAAGTTTTCCTGACAAAAAATCCATAATGGTAGTCTGGTTGGGAGGTTTGGGAGATTTTCTGTGAACGACATTTTCGGGAATGATGGTTCGAAGAAAAATAAGAAAAGAATAAGAATTAGCCGTCCTAGTGTAGGTTCTTTGGAATTTTAGGTAAGCATTGCAAATTTGTACAATAGCCTGCTTAGCTATTTTTTTGGTGTTCAATTTTACGGTTTGGAATAAGAATTCATTCAAAAGCGTGGCAAAGTGCATCAAACTAACTAGATTTTGGAACTTTTGGAATTTCAAAACACGAATTTGTTCCAGACTTAACCCGGTTTTACATCCGTCCGCTCAAAAAACGCTGAATTAAGTGCTTCCTATTTTGAGCAGTTCCGTTTCTAATGATTTTAAGGATTCCTTGTAATTCATCGGCTCTCTTGGTAAGTTTTTCATTGTAGAATAGTTAGTTTATTAGTTTAGATTATAAAAATCTGACTATTCTACTTTTTTTGTATTTTCTTTCCACCTTTGTTGTGTTGTACTTCAAACAGAAGGGAAATTTAGGGGGGGATTTTATTTCGATCTTTTGGGGAGAAATTTTTTGGCACGGCATAGCTCTCTATCTTTTCGTTTTACGATGCTCCATTGCTTCCCAGCAAAATACTTCAATATTTCTTTCAGTATCTTTTTTCTAAAATGCCCAAAATGTATTGTACCTCCTACCCGAATAGAGGAAACTTTCGAAAAAGCATGGGAAACACTTCAAGTCCTTCATGATGTAAAAGATATTTTAACACCAACTGGTGACTTCGAACTAAAAAAACGAATCCTAATTTCGCTTGCTTCGAACCTAAAAATTTACAAAGACCGAGTAGAAATAGAATAGAAGAAACCCTTTGATAAACTAGCACAAAGCAATGTTTCTAATTTAATGAAACGTCAAAAAAATGGCATAAAACACCATCTAAATGAATTTGGCTCCCGGGGTCGGATTTGAACCGACGACCGAATGGTTAACAGCCATTTGCTCTACCACTGAGCTACCCGGGATTCTCAAAATGTATAAAAAAATACTTATAAAATATAAGAACATTTTTTATAGTGTCAAAAAATATTCTTTGTTATTTGCGGTAATTATCAATACAATTTCAGCATGAATGAATTTGATCATCAATACCAAAATATTTTAAAAGATATTATGGAAAACGGATACGCTGAAAAAAATGAACGAACGGGGCATATCTGCAAAAGCCTTCCGGGGATCACCATAAAACTTGATCTTGCGAAAAGTTTCCCGCTTTTAACCCTCCGACAGATTCCCCTCAAAGTTTTTATCGCGGAACAGGTCTGGTTTCTTATGGGGAAAAGGAACCTCGACTGGTTACAAGATTTTACAAAAATTTGGGATGACTTCGCCGAAGAAAATAACTGTGTCGAAGCGGCTTATGGATACCGTTGGCGAAAACACTTTGGTCGAGATCAACTTTTAGGCCTTATCGAATTACTACAGCAAGACGCGTCCTCTCGGCACGGTGTTATCCTCATGTGGGATCCTGCCGATGACGGACTTTCTAGTGGTACACAGAAAAAAAATGTGCCCTGTCCCTATACTTTTACGGTCCAAATTATTGGCGGAAAACTTTGCCTGCACCTGGTTGTTCGATCCAATGATATGATGCTCGGAAACCCACACGATACCGCTGGATTCGCTCTTCTGGCACATATTATGGCTGAAAAATTAAAGGTCCCCATGGGATTCTTAACGGTCTCTATTTCAAATGCCCACATATACGATATTCACTTTGATCAGGCGCAGTCAATTATCGACCGTCAGCCAACGCATAAACCTATTGACTTCAAGTGTCCCAAAGACGCTTTAGATAAAGCCCAATCAGGGGATAAAGAGCTCGTTGAAACGATTTTCCAGTCATTGAAATCACAATACCACCCACAAGCAAGTTTAGGACGGATGAAAATTGTTTTGTAGATTTTTTCGGCAAGACTTTTCTTGCTATTGGTACGAAGCAATAATCGCTTCAGCATCCACAATAAGTCGTTCAATTTCCCCATCATAAGACTTTAAAATGTGGTCATAAATAGGCGCCTTTGCGACTTCTTTTTGGACGGATTCCATTCTTTTTTCTAATTCGGTATCCGTTATGGGAGCTCGATCACGAATCCGTTGTGCGAGAATATCGAGTGATTCGGCTGGCATAAGGAAAATGGAAACATAATCTGCTCGATCAAGTATTTCACGAGCCTGCGTAAACCCCTGTACATCAAATTCACGAACAACCGTCTTCCCTTCTTTTATCGGATCTAGCAAAGGTTTCTTTAGCGTTCCATATCGGTTTCCCCCATGCACAATCGCGTATTCCAAAAAATCACCCGCTTCAATTTTTTTATCAAAATCATCTTTATCAATAAAATAATAAGTTTCCCCTTCTTTCTCGCCTGGTCGTGGTTTTCTCGTGGTACAACTAGGCGGAAAAACCCAATCAAGATGCCTTTCCCGAAGAGCGTTAATAAGCGTTCCTTTACCGACTCCTGACGGACCCGAGACAAAGATTATTTTCCCTCTTTTAATCGTTAACGCTTTATTCTTGGGGCTCATGATTACCAAAAAACTACTTATTTTCTATTTTTTATCAAGACTTACCAATACTTTTAAAATTCCTCTACAAAAGCCCATCCAATATTTTTGTGTAACCATTGCTGTTTTCTGGAAATAACCGGAGTACTTGCTGTCTCTATTTTCGGCGGATCAAAGGAAGACCTTGGCACAGGTGGCTTTTCTATTTCTTTCCAAAAGGACGCCGGGGCTTGGGCTAAAAAATCATCAAAAAAGTTTTCAGGCGCCACTTTCTTCGATTTTGGATTAAGCAGTTCTAAGACCTTTGCCTTCCCCTGTTTGGTAGAACCACCAGATCGAGAGTTCCCCGCATAACGGACCGGTTTATCCACCACCTGAAATATCTGCTCTACTCGATCAGAAGCCCCACTAAAATCCGTGATAGTAAGGACTACTTTATAGGTTCCCAGCTCATTAAGCTTAAAAGATGGAGGATTTGGAGCGGTTGAAAAAATATTATTTTCCAAAAGCCACTGATAGGTTTTTATATCTTTTGGACCATCTGGGTCAGTTGAATTTTCACCCGTAAGATTGACGGAAAAAGGAGCCACTCCCTGAACATTTCCCGTATTCTGAACCGTAATAACCGCCGTAGGCTTTTGATTTTGTAAAATATTGGGAAGCCCTGGACTCCCGTTGAAATGTCTAAAAAAATCGTTTTTAGTATTCGTATCCGCAAAAGTCGTAACACGCGCCATCGACTCATTCGCAATGAGATCGTGTATTTCAATACATTCTGACGACCAATTGAGGCTATTTTTGGCAACACGCTTTGCTTCTGTGGCGCTAAGTTTTTCGTCTTGATAACAAACAAAATCCTCCGTTGTTTCGTAGGAAGTATCCGAAAAAAGAATCAGTTCAACCGTTCCCGACCCACTAGAAAGCCCTGATTTAGCACTGGAATAAAGGACATAAGGCGCTGTATTTTTGACAATACCCGTCGTGTCTTTCCCCACATACAGCGTTATGAACTGATCTGGAGAAACCCAAAAATCGCTATCAAAATAATAAAGCGGTGTCCCGTTATGCTTGATTTCTAAATACTTGAGATTGATTTTCGATGGTCCCGATTTCACGTATATTTCTATAAAATCACCGCCTTTTTCCGAATCACGATCAGGGCTGATTTCGGAAACAAGCAATTCAATCGTCGCCGGGTCAGAAGGTAGCTCATTATTTTTACGACCCTTTGTGTGTTGAAAAAAAGAATTTCCATCATTCCGGAAAATAAGCGGATACACCTTTTGTAAAACCGATTCCCAATTAAAAACCTCACTGTATTTGTAGGCCGAGCGTGTCCCTGATTTGCCCTTTGGGTAAGTCACCTGACTTAGTACCTGATCATCAGCATCCGAAATTGTGATCGTTGCCCCGTCATTGGCAAGGGAAACAGGCGACTTGGTCCAACTAAAATATAAGGGCTCAGGCGCCGTAAAAGCCAAACTCTCCTCCGTAAACGGATCGGTTGTCAAAAGCGTCAGCCCCGCCGGCATAATAAGGGCTTCTTTTACGGTTTTTATCGTCTTGGTTGTTTTTCCGTTTGAAATCTTCCACTGAGCTATATCAATAGGCGTTTTAGAGTTAACAGTGAATTCAAACCATTCTTCCTCTGAACCCACCTTAAAAGGCTGAATTTCCGTAATTTGCACCTCTTGTGCCAGCACAAGACTCGGAAGCACTAAAATAACAAACCCTATTTTTTTCATAACCCCCTATCAATAGGTATTTTCTCTGATATTGACAATAGGTAGTTTTAATCTGTTATTAATTTGTTGGTATTTTTTTCATCCTCTCCTTTTCAAAAAAAATCCATCGCCATTTCTTCCAGTTTGGCGCTTCGTATATTTTATTACGTATTTTTATTTTTTTTTTTTTT
>JALWQU010000169.1 GCA_026982915.1 Candidatus Altimarinota bacterium
CCCCCCTCATCAACCGCCGTCTCCGTCCAGATATCTTCTTTTAGGTTTAACCGTTTTCGCCATTTATTGGCTAGCTTTTTAGGCTCTTTTTGCTTACTCATGATAGCCTCTCTGGAAGTCTTTAGTTCGTGTTTTTTTAGCTCCCATAAAGAAGGCACTTTTGATTTATTCAGACGCGTACCAGCTGGATTAATATAATTTAACCGCCGCCCCAAACTTTTGGATTTCAAATACGATCGCTCTTCTGGTCCCAACGAAAACCCGTGTTTCTGTAAAAACTTGATACGTTTTTCGTACTTATCACTTTCCTCCAAATACGCCTCAATCCTAGCTTTATCCAGCAGTTCTCGGTTTCGGAGAAAGTTCCCTTTTCCGCGAATAGGCTTTCCCCCAGAAAATCCTTCTCGATGAAGATTCGTTGTTCCGCCGTCACCACCATTCTGTTTGGGGACTTTATTCGAGAAAAATACCTTTTGATTCCCCTCCAAAACAACCACATTCCCTGCATCATCCGTAATAGTGAAAACTAAAAACTTCGGCGTTACCTCATACTGCCCCGTTCTTTGACGCACTTGCACTTGCCATGGATTATTATTAACCGTTACCCCATCCGCCATCTGTGCCGCCGTCAAAGGCTGACGGTGCATAACCGTCGGGGCTATTGCCCCTGGAACTTCTACCGAAACAGCCACTATATCCTTATCGGGTTTGATCGTTAGGTCTATCTGAATGTCATCCAATAATCCAAAATAAAAAGTCTCATCCTCGCTATCGAAATTCGCAAACTTCGCGCTATCGAGTAACGATGACTTTTGTGTCAGTTCATTATCAATCGCCAAGGGCCCCGTCAAATACTCACTTGAGTTTCCGTACTGATCGTTTACTTGCATGACAAAAGTTTGAGCCGAGGCATCCAAATCCCCACGCCCCACTAAAAGCTCTATTACTCGACCATCAGCTGGAACATTCGCATAATCATTCACCCCGTTCGGCGCCTGCGTAATAGCCGTGAAATCTACAGAGAAAGAGCTAAAATCACACCCCGGCAATGAACTATCAGGAGCTTTAAATAACGCTACATCCGGATCAATATTCGTAACATCCGCAATTCGGTTCCAGTCACCCTTTGCCAGGGTTTTATCCCATACGGTAAAGGTTACCCCACAACTAGGATCAAAGGTTGGGACTTTATTATCAACAAATACCGCCTCAAATTGTCGCTCCAAAATATTAAACGCTTTATCAAAATAATAAATAGTTCGGTCATAAAAATCTCCCACGGATAATGCACCCGCCGTCACGGTTAACTGTTTTGTTCCCTGTTCAAATAAAAATTCTGACCCACTCCCAAGCATACTCAAATCGGCGCTAAATCTCAGCACCTCCCCTCGGGT
The DNA here is from genome assembly GCA_026982915.1 of Candidatus Altimarinota bacterium. Lineage (GTDB taxonomy): Bacteria > Patescibacteriota > Gracilibacteria > UBA4473 > UBA4473 > JALWQU01. The sequence goes on from JALWQU010000169.1 coordinate 1,395, forward strand.
GTCCGTTGTGGGTGTTTCCAATCTAAGAGTATCTCCGACGATCGCGATAAGCTTATTCTCAACAATCGATAGTATAGAATAAAAGGGTGTTCCTACAGGCACCTGTGGTGCAATAAGGTCGATAGCCACAGCGTTTGTTTTCGTTTTTGTGGCTTGCCCATTAGCGTCCAATGACGCTGCAGCCGCGTTCCCCGCATCATCCGTATAAATAATTGTTTTCGTATAATCCAATTGGTCAATATACCCAGCTGTTTCGGCAATATTAGCGTAAATAGCCGTAAAATATCGGTCTAGATTGATCTCTAAGTCGGTTTCATCATTGGTCATGAGGAGATTCCCCGCGCTAGAAATATCACTAAAATCAACCGTTACCAATGGATCGCCAGTGTCTTTATCGTCCCCTTCAGGCATAAGAACTTTTAGATGATCACCGTACCCCCAAATACTTTTTATTTTTTCAAATTTCCCCTCAAACCCTTTATACCGTGAATCATTTAACTTTGACGACGGGATAAAAAGCTCGACAAAAGGTCCTTGTGATAAAAAGTCACTCGGTGAAAAAACCGGCCGAATCGTATCAATAGAAATAGCTGGTGTTTCAAAGCTTACTTGATTTCCCGCATTATCCGTCGCCACAACCGTAAACTGAAGATCATCCTGATCCAGATCAATAGCCTCCACTATCGGGATCGGCGTCCCCAGTGGTTCTGTCTCGGTTTTTTTTAGGGCGGTGAAATCAATTGTAAACGTATCCGCATCCGAGAGTGCTGGAGCGTGATAAAGCAGGCTATCCCCTATCTTGAAAGTATTATTATTACCCGTTGCCCCCGTAAAACTGCCGCCGTCAGGAAAAATAGAAAACTCATTATCAATGGAAACCGGATTTGTCTGACAAGTAAAAACATATTCCCCTGTTTGTTGTATTTTTTCTACCAACGGAAAACTCATATCAATCTTATCCGTATTCCCCGCCGGAATCGTCACCGCTTCATCCATTCTCACAAGAGACGACAGGTCTAAACTCGAAAGATTTACATAATATTCTTGCCCGTGATTTGGAACAAGGGAAATATAGGTCAGCTCATCGCCCACCTTAAAAGTACCATTTAAGCCCGTAGCGCCTACGAACTTACCAAGCCCCGTACAGTACTCTGTATAAGTATCAATCTTGAAAGTGTCCCCAAAGTAATCGACCTCATTAAAGGTTATCTTTAACTTCTCCGTATCAAGGCTCCGACCGTCTACGATATAAACCCCTAAACCCTTAATTTTCAGATTGATGGTTGATCCATCCTCCCCCGTAACATCAAAGGTAAGCTTCGATGGTCCTTTATTGATATTCGTAATTGTTGCCGTACCTCCAGAAGTTATATCCTCAATCTCAAAATTCGTATAATCAAAAGCCAGATCAGCCGCGGTATCCCCATTAAACTCAATCGAAACCTGTTTTGCGGATGCTGATTGCGTCCAATCTCCCGTATAAATAACCCCAGTAGTAGCGGTTGCCTTTTGGGTTGCCCACTCGGCACGAGCACTCGATGACGGGGCGTAATCAAGCGCTATGTCCAAGAATAAATCATTTAGCTCAACCGCTGAAACAGCCGACCGCGTCGTGTCTATCACGGTGACATCTCCCCCGCCAGTAGCCATACTAATAACACTCCCATCTCCTGTATCATTTATAGGTACCACTGTTATTGATGAGGAAGAAGCCGGCGGTGACGGTGGTGGTGTTCCTCCGGTCCCCCCTCCCTCAGTACTAAGAACTTTACAGCCGGACGCGCCGTCAGCTATCTGTACGCTAGTACAACACTTAAGACCTATTAGCGTTTCATCTGCCCCACAAGTTGGTGCTGAAGGAGGATTTAAAGGAGCACTAAAACACTGTCCACTAGCATTTGGAAAATTCGTGGTGGAACCAATTGGACACGTGCAACCAGGGGGGCCCGCAATCCCCTGTGCAAAGGTACAAGTTACAGCCATTACTCTGTCATTACTATTATAAAAAACCGTACAAAGTAGGCAAAGAAGTAACCAAACCTGTTTTATTCTATTTTTCATCCTCTCCATCCTAAACAAAATTTAGTATTTAATCAAAAGAATGAACACTTTTTTTATTCCTGTGATTAATTAAATGTATTATTTTTTCTTAATATCTGGATGCCATTCTATATCATCCATATCCTTAAACCGATTATCCGTAAAAACTTTACCTATGACTCCTGTAATTTTTTTTGAAAAAACGGCAACCGGCCACATCACCCATTTAACCTTACCACAAATATTCACACCAACTTTAGCTTTCACCCAATAACAAATGGCTTCCAGTAATTCTCCAGACCAATCTGATTCTGAATATAATATGTCCCCACTTTCAAATGTAATTCTTGTTATCACCCCTATTCTTTCATAACTAACAACCGGGTCATCAGGAAACACATCACTAAGCCACCTAGGCACCTTTTTATCACTAGCGCCGATGCCTGCTTCGACCATTCTGAGTGAATAAATTATGAAGTTATTCCCTATTATCGAGACTTTTTCATTTTTGTCTACTTTTTTTTGTTCGCTTATTGATTAATTCTCAAAAATACCCTCTTCATCTACGATTCAGAAAAACTCAATTTGCGATCTCCCGCTTAAGATAAGCGGGAGATACAGAGAGCGATATGATCCTAAAAAAATCCGTTGTCATGCTGAACTTCAACCACAAAGGAATGTCGTGAAGCATCTCTTTCGATCATGATATTCTTTGCTGCTTTGGGTTACGCTACGGACTCAGAATGACGGGCCTTTTTTCTCCTCAAACGCCCCCTGAGTCCCCCGCTTACTATTAAGCGGGGGAACTTTCCTTTGTCGTTTCCATTTTTTTATGGAATATTATTTTTATTTGATCCACCATTGTTCAAGGGACAAGAGAGACTCCCCGGGGGATAAAGGGGGCGAAAGGGATTTGCCAAACACCCCGTCCGACGAGAGAGGTTTTTGCTTTATTTTTATTTTTTTATAGGCTCAAGAAGAAACTAATATCATAAAATCATGTTATCTTTTAAAATTGAAAAAGACGGAGACCATTGGCATGCCTTTTGTCCAGAACTCCCAGGTTGTCACTCTTTTGGAAAAACAAAAGAAGTGGCTATAAGCCATTTAAAAAATGCCGTTCAATTATATCTTGAAGATGAAATAGAAGAACAATGTTTATTTGATTCGGCAGAGTCTGATAAAAAAATTGCACATGCCTAAAATAAATATAACACCAAGAAAACTTATTAAAATTCTCAGAAAAAATGGTTTTACCTTTATTCGTCAAAATGGAAGCCATGCAATTTTTAAAAATACAAAAAGAAAGAGAAAAGTTATTGTTCCTATTCACAATAAAGATATTCCAACAGGAACAGCTCATGCCATTTTAAAAGATGCAGGAATTAAATTCTAAAATTAATGAAAAAAATTCTAAAATATGGATTAGGTATTCCGATCCTGAGTACCCTAATAATTATAGCTTTCGTTGGATCTGGATACTTTTATACTGTTGACCAAAAAGCCGATTGCGCGGTTATTTTTGGCGCCGCTGTCTGGCGAGAAGATATTCCTTCCGATGTACTTTATGATCGTATTCGTGGTGGCATAGAGCTTTATAAATCAAATAAAGTTGCCTGCTTAGTCCTTTCTGGTGGTCCTTCCAAATACGGTGCCCATGAGGTAGCGGTTATGAAAAAGCTTTTTCAAGAAGTTGACATACCCGTTACGGACATGCATTTTGATTATGAAGGCACCAATACTCAAGAAACCATCAGCAACCTCCCTGTAGGACCCACTTATATTTTTGTTTCCAATGATTTCCACCTCGCACGCATTCGTTTATTCGCGTGGCGCTTCGGTCATAAAAATCCTCAATTTTACCCGGTCAAACACACTTATGGACGGTATATCAAAGAACCTTATTTTTTCGCACGAGAAGTCTTGGGAATTGGCTGGTACTTCAAAGGGGAAATCCTTGGCATTTGGGGATTTTGTTTTCTGTGTCGATGGTTATTCTTACTGATTCGAAAGAAGTACCAAAGGCAGTCTTATTAGCATCCAAAAACTCAAACCAATAAAAAACGATCATAATTATTATGATCGTTTTTTACGTTGTCTATTGGTATATTCCTAACTCACAATAACCTCAACAACTTGTTCTTCTCTGAATTTTCGCAGGAAAAATTTGGCAACATGCATCTGAATAGGTGCTTCCAGGGCTTTTTCTGGACGAGCTGGATCATAGGTTCGCACCCATAAATCTCGAATTTCTTTTTCGATAACCTGCATGATCTCGTGTTTCTGATCCATATAAAGAAATCCTTTTGATCGAATCTCTAGTGTTTTGATCGTTCCTTTTTCGGCCTTAATATTAATAATAATAATACCGGTTTCCGACATAAATCGTCGAGCTTCAAGAACACTGTCATGTACTACTTCGCCCAACTGAACCAATACTTCTGGTCCACAAAGGGCTTCTTTGTCCGTCATAAGGCGAACACCTTTCTCAGAAAGCACGAGTCCCTGACCATTTTTCATGATAAACGCATTTTCATCTTTTATCTGCAAGTCTCGCACAATCATATCACGATGAGCGTGTCGCATAAAGAGTTCTCCGTGAATCGGGGCAAAATATTTAGGGTTCAAGAGCGAGGTCATAAGCTTACATTCTTCGGCGTGGGCGTGTCCTGAAACATGAATATCCAGCTGTTTATTATTGATGGTTTTACAACCAATTTCGGCCAGATTATTTCGAACCGAAACAATCGCCATCTCATTCCCCGGTATTGGCGAAGAAGAAAACACCACGGTATCTTCTTTTCGAAGCGTGATATCTCGATGGGTTCCTGCCGACATTCGTGTAAGCGCGGCCAGTTCCTCACCTTGTGATCCCGTGGAAAGAATTAAAACTTTTTTGGGATCCATACTCGTGGCCTTAGGCGACATTCGTTGGAGTGTTTTATCCTTACATTTCAAGTAATTGAGCTTTCGCGCAATACCAATATTTCGTTCCATTGATCGCCCAGAAAGGAAAACTACTCGATTTTCTCGTTCGGCTATTTCGATCAATTTTCCGATTCGTCCAATATTCGAAGCAAAAGTCGCTAAAACGATTCGTCCCGTGGCGTCTTTTATAATTTGTTCAAGGGTATTTTCTATCACGGATTCTGACATGGTTTGTCCTGGTGTCATCGCGTTTGTCGAGTCTACCATGGCTAGAGCCACGCCTTGTTTCCCAACTTGGGCAATTCGGGCCAGATCAATAGGCTGATCATCTGAGGGATTATAATCAAATTTGAAATCAGAACTATGCACAATAGAACCATAAGGCGTCTTGGCGACAACCGCGACTCCATCAGGAATAGAATGATTGATATGGAAAAATTCAAATTCAAATTTACCCAGTTTTATTTTTGATTTAGGCGTAATATCATTGACCTTAATCTTACGAGAAAGCCCTTCATGTTCTGAACACTGAGCAAAAATAAGTTCTTTTGTCAGGCGTGTTGCGTACATAGGCGGAAATCCTAATTCCGGCACAATATACGGAATACCACCGATATGATCGAGATGACCATGCGTGTAAATAATCCCGCGAATTTTATGCTTATTCGCTTTTAGATAAGAAATATCAGGAATGAGTACATCAATCCCCAAATGTTCGGGCCCAGGAAATAAAAATCCGGTATCAATCACCACAATATCATCACCCCACTCAAGAAACATCATATTTTCCCCTACCTGCTCCATACCTCCAAGAGGAACCACACGAATTTCTCCGGCTTTCGCTTTTGGGAGGTAATTTGTAGGATGGAATTTGTCTCGTTTCTCTACCGTTGGCCGATCAAATAACGGATTATTCTTGGTGAATACCTGTTTTTGATTTCGACCTCCCCTGAAACCTCCCTTACTAAAGGATTTTTTAGCGGCCGGTTTTTTCCCGGCGGGCTTTCTCCCAGGTGGATTGGACCTTGTTTTACCAACCGGTTTAGCGGTGGTTGTTTTTGTTACGGGTGTTGTTTTAGCGGTTTTGGCTGGCTCGGCTTTTTTCTTTCCAAGAAACCCGTTTCCTGAAAGCCATTTACCTAGTTTGTCATCTGACATTTTTTTAGTTTTTTAGTAAATAAATAAAAAAGATACGATTTTTGATCGTACAAGCGGAATAAGTGGCGTAGTTAGTTTATTTAAAAAATCAGAAATATATATGATCTCAGTAAGCTAATTTTCAACAGGCTAATTACTATTTTTTATTCCTGATTCGTAGACACGCTTTAGGCGTGCTAATTTTTAAAAGATCGTTTTTTGGACTCTCTATCGAGAGCGAACTTTGAAGTAATTGACTACTTCGGTTACAAATCTGCCACCATCTTAGAGGAAAAACTTATTCTCGTCAATCAATTGAAGGCATTAAAAATATTGAATCTCTATTTTAAGGAAAGTGACATTTCGAGATCCCCAAAAAACATTGTCTGGTGCACGAGAGAAGACTCGAACTTCCACGGGAGAAAAATTTCCCACTAGCCCCTCAAGCTAGCGCGTCTACCAATTCCGCCACTCGTGCGCTGACAACAGAGAGGAGACTATTTTTTATAAAGGCAAAGTCAAGAAAAGTCTGGGATAATTCGGATAATCAAGCAAAAGGCGTTGATCACGCCTCTTTTTTCACCTCTCTTACTTCAAATAAATTAGGTATTTTTTTTATCTCCGCGACCATTTCTGAAAGTTCTCGACTAGAGCTACACTCAACCGTAAAGGTCCAATTAGCCACCCGTTGCTTATGTTCGTAGTGGAAAACCGATCCCACAATATTAATTCCGTGCTGATAAATAACCTGCGTACAGTCACGAAGAATTCCAGGTCGATCATGCGCTTTCAGTGAGAATTTGTGCTCAACCCTGAAGTGTGATTCAATAAAACGACTAGAATCAAGCTTATTAAGTGATTTACAATTTAGTTCATGAACCACAAAATCAAGCCCCCGAGAATTATAGGCAATTATGTCTTTCCCCGGCAAGGGCTTACAACAAGTCGCCAACCGATAAGAAAGCCCCGTTTCTTCCCCTATTATAATTTCGGGAAGCGATTCAGCCTCTTTTTTAGAAAGTACCGGTGGTTCTTTAGCCACTTTTTTGGTGAACGTTGTTTTTTTCAGATCTTTGGTCTTATCTTTCAAGGATTTTTTTAGCTTATTCGTATAACTCCTGATACGAGAAATGGCCTGAGAAGACTTTGCAAAATTTATCCACAAAGGGTTTGGTTTCCGCCCCTCTTTGGTCATAATTTCAACCACATCCCCCGTCCTTAGCTCATAAGAAAGAGGCTTAATAACGCCGTTCACCTTTGCCCCGACACAGCTATCCCCTATCTCTGAATGCACCACGTAAGCTAGGTCAATAGAGGTTGATCCAACAGGCAGATCATGTACATCCCCTTTGGGGGTAAAAACATGAATCCGATCCAATACCAGTGAGTTCGATATTTCTTTGAAAAAGGCTTCCGAAGAATTATTATCCGTAGAGGCTAACACATTTCGGGGAAACCACTCTACTTTCTTGATATATTGATCGTCAAAGTCTGAATGCCTCGCCTGCTTATAAACCCAATGAGCGGCTGGTCCATACTCCGCATCAAGATGCATTTTTTCGGTTCTGATCTGAATCTCGGTTGGCAATTTACTTCGACACATTCCCAAAACGGTTGTGTGCAGACTTTGGTACCCATTTCCCTTAGGAACCGCCATGTAATCCTTGAAACGAGAGGCCATAGGCTTCCAATTTGAATGAATAATCCCCAAGGCTTTATAACAATCTGTTTTCTTTGAAAGAATAATCCTGATCGCGAATAAATCGTAAATCTCATCAACACGTGAAAAATTTTTTCGCTTCATCTTTTCGTAAATGGAATAAATATTCTTGGCCCGAGCCTCAATACGAATAGGCGTTATATTTTCCTGTACTAAAATAGTCGAAATTTCCTTTTTGGCCTGTTGCAACATATCTTTCCGAAGGGCTCCAACCGCTTCAATTTGTTTGATAAAATCGGCGTAAAGTTTTGGATTGATATGCTGAAAGCAAAGATCTTCAATAGTTGTTTTGAAATCGAAAAGTCCTAATTTTTCCGCAATAGGTGCGTATATTTTCAAGGATTCTTTGGCAATTCGCACCCGCTTTTCCTGTCGAACATGATCCAGGGTGCTTAGATTATGAATCCGGTCAGAAAGCTTGATAAAAACGACCCGAATATCCTTTGCCATAGCGATAAAAAGTTTTTTCAGGCTTTCGTATTCTCTCTCTGTCCCTCTTAATCGTATTTTAGAAACCTTTTCTACCCCTTCACAAAGAAACCGTACTTTATCGCCAAATAGTTTTTCAATAGTCTCCGCCGTGATAGGCGTATCCTCAATAACATCATGCAATAAACACGCCATAATAGTCTCACTATCCGGCTTTATGGAGAGCAGTATTTTTGTCGCCGCAATAGGATGAATGTAATACGGTTCACCGGAAAAACGAACTTGTTCCCGATGCGCTTGTTCTCCATACCAAAAAGCTTTCGTGATCATTTTGGCTCGCTTTGTTCCAAATCGTGGATGGTATTTTCTCACCGATTTAAGGATAAAGGCCAGATCCTTTTTAAATTCTTTTTTATAAGCACTATACGGTTTAATGGCTTTTTTAGACATTTCTTAAAAGGGTAAAGGTTAACCTAAATTATCCACATAAATAAAAAACTGTCTAATTTTTATAGGACCTATTTCTAATTATGTTGTTTTATTTGTAAATATATGTTAAAATATGTTTTTAAAATAAAAAATAAAAATGAAATTTTTCGCTAAAAAGCTAGGAATAGCCGCTCACCAGATACCTCGAGCAACCTTTATTTGGAATCTCCGATTTCTGTTTCAAATCGGTTTTGTCTTATCCTGGACGATTACCACCGCCCTATTTGTTGATATTTTTGGAATTGAAAACATACTTCTATTACTACTCATAGATGCTGGATTATTCTTAGTCGGTAGTATTTTGTCCAACTACCTTTTTATAAATTCGGCACAAAACACCTTCATACTAACAACGATACTGGGGACGATTCTAATGATCATTTTTTCTTTTGTCTATCGATCAAATCCGGTTCTCTGCTTAACCCTTATTCTTCTCGCCAAGGATTTCTTTTTTTCTCAGCTAGGGATTGCCCTACTCCGGAAAAATGAATCTCTTTTTTCTCCCTCAGAAGCCCAAAAGATAATGCCAATCCTTGAATCATCCGGAACGATTGGGACGATTTTTGCCTCCATTTCTTTCCTGCTATTATTGAAGTTTTACGAGCTCGATACTATTATCATTTCGTGGATTATTCCGCTTATTCTTATGGCGGCCATGATAATTCGTTCGCCTAAAATTTTATCAGAAGTGCCGACCCTTATTACGCCTAAAAAGGTTTCTAAAAAAAGTGTCGTACAACAATTTATGACCACACAGAATATTCCTTTTATAAAAATGATGACCGTTATTGTTTTTATTCAGGCAACACTTTTTTCGGTCATTGAGTTCGAGTTTCTGAAATCCGTTAATGAAACGACTCATGCACCCGTAAGCATCGAAACCACAAACCTACAGGCAAACCTGTTTTCTGAATCTATTCAAACCGTCGGAAAAGTTGGTCATGAAATTGCGAAAGAGGTCAAGGTTATTTCTGGTAAAATGATGACACAGGAAAATTTAGCGCATAACTTAGGGGTATTCGGACTTTTATTCGGGGTATTAGCCCTGATGGTACAATTATTCCTAACCCATAAAGTTTTAAAAAAAATAGGGATTGCCAATACCATAATGGTTTATTTTTCCGGCTTATTATCGATGATTGGTTTATTATTTGTCGGTGGTGTTAGTATGAGTGGTGTGAAATCTTTCCAGCATGGTTTTCATTCTCTTTTTGAAGCGCCTTACCATCTGTCTTTTTATTCTATTGGCGAACATAAACGTGAGTCTGTACGACATTTCTTTGAAGGATTCATAAAACCGCTGGGTATTATTTTTGGCGTGACAATGCTTATTTCCTTACAAAATTTTACGCATACCTTCACGATATATTTAATGGCTTTCTTGATAGCCTGCCTGTTGGTACTTACTTTTTTTATGAAAAAACATTTCACAAAACTTTCCCATGAAAATTTGAAATCTGATGAGAATATTGGTTCTAAAGTCCACGCTATTGAAGTGCTAACACAAAAAGGACATGAAGACGCCGCACAAATGCTCGGAAAAGAGCTACAGAAAAGTGATATTCATCCCGTTATTCAGGAAAAAATAATAAAAAGTATTTCTAAGATAAACGACCCCAAGGCCGTGCATATTTATTTAGAATTACTGATGGCATCATCGACAAAAGTGGAGATGAAAATTCAGATCCTTGAGTCCTTATTAAGACTTGATAAACTCAATGACTATTGGGCTTGTCATTCGTTTTCCCAGCACCACCTCCTGCGTGTTTTGCAAAAAATATTTGCCGAAACCGATCATCCATATCTTCAGAAGTTAGTGATCATGAATATTTTCAAACATCTACCGACGCATAAAGTCGCGCCCTACTTTCTCGAAATACTTTCTAATAAAAATACCGACATAAAGGCTATTTGTCTGAGATCTGCCGCCGAAGTTTTTGATGATCCAGAAGTCGTCTATTATGTACAAAAATATCTAAAAGAAAGCTCTCCAAAGCTTCGTGGGTATGCCATAATAGCCCTTTGGAAGTTCAAAGATAAAACGCAACTTCACAATCTTATTGCCAGCCTCATCAGCGGATCACGTGAAGAACAAATTGCCGGGATTTACGCGGCAGGCGAAGTCCATGACAAGATGCTGTCAGATCGATTATACGCTTTTCTGCAACATCACGATATAGAGTTACGGCTACACGCCCTCGTGGCTCTCATGAAACTGGAAGATGAATACGCCATAAAAGGCGCTATGAAAATTTTATTCGGAGAAGATGCGGCGCTTTCTCAAAAATTATTCTTTATGCTCAGGCGAGTTCCAAAATCCATGCGAGAGCTTATAAAAAGTGAGATTACTTATGAGGTATCTCACCGAGTATTAAAAATACTAATTGATCAAAAAGTACGAAAACCGCACCATTTAAAAAGTCTTTCTCATACGACCCGACAATATCTAAAAAGACTCTACCGTCTTGGCGAAAAATATGATGATCTTGTACTATTGAGTTGATTGAGGTAAAAAATTTCACCAAGACTTTACACAAATCATTAATTTAATAAACTTTGTCCGTTATCCAAGGAAAGTCTGATAAATTAATAAGT
>JALWQU010000170.1 GCA_026982915.1 Candidatus Altimarinota bacterium
TTTGCTGAATCTCTTAATGCTAAAATCCAACGTTTTGTAGCTTCTAATTTTGGTATTCATAATCGTCAGTTCTTCCATTTCCGTTTAGCCAAGATTTTTTCCTAGCACAGGTTTTTGGGAATTACCCAATTTCACTCAAAATCTTGAATTTTATGTCTCGAAAAAGATATTAAACAGGCGCTTACAAACAAAAAACAGCCGATCCGGGTGGAGGGGATGGATCGGCTGATTTTTGCCTACAAAATGAACTATCTGATATTTTTTGGTAGATGAAGATTGAATGGAGGTTTTGTAGTTTACCTCGAAAGAGGTAAACGGAAGAAATGTAGTTCCTGTGTTTCCTCGACAAAAAATATAATGAAACGAATCGCCAAACCTTTTTTTGTCGTAGACGAAGATTGAATGGAGTTTCTGTAGTTTACCTCGACAGAGGTAAACGGAAGAATTGTAATTCCTGTGTTTCCTCGACAAAAAATATAATGAAACGAATCGCCAAACCTTTTTTTGTCGTAGACGAAGATCAAATGGAGTTTCTGTAGTTTACCTCGAAAGAGGTAAACGGAAGAAATGTAGTTCCTGTGTTTCCTCGACAAAAAATATAATGAAACGAATCGCAAAACCTTTTTTTGTCGTAGACGAAGATTGAATGGAGGTTTTGTAGTTTACCTCGAAAGAGGTAAACGGAAGAAATGTAGTTCCTGTGTTTCCTCGACAAAAAATATAATGAAACGAATCGCAAAACCTTTTTTTGTCGTAGACGAAGATTGAATGGAGTTTCTGTAGTTTGCCTCGCAGAGGAAAACGGAAGAAATGTAGTTTGATCTGAGGACATGGTGCGCGAGAGAGGACTCGAACCTCCACGGATTGCTCCACTGGTTCCTAAGACCAGCGTGTATACCAATTTCACCACTCGCGCGTTCGTCGTCAATGACTTCAATTACTTCGTAACCTCATTTTATTCGGTTACTCCGTAATTTTCATCATTGCCTCCTCTGCCTCAAAAGCTTCATCATATAAACTCCATCAACGCTTTTTCGGGGGAAAACACAAACTGACTTCAATTACTTCGTAACCTCGGAAGAAGCTCCATTCAATCCTCTTAACAAGCGTTTTTAGAGGATTACCGCATAAGTCTCCGTCGAAAGAGACCTAAAACACTCAAATAAATCAAAGAACAAATAGCGACCGAGAGTATAAGACTTTCTTTTAGTGGCGTCAAAAGAATCAATAAGAATATTCCAATATTCAGAAAGAAAATCATTAAAAATTTGGTGATATCCAGCCGAAAACTAAAATATTTCCCCACCATAAAGAGCAGCAATACGAAGACCAGTAACTCACAAACAACCGTTGAAACCGCTGCCGCCATGATCCCGTACTGAGGAAGGAAATAAAGGTTAAGCCCTAGGTTTGTCAGAAGTCCCAAGGCGTTAATGCCGAGGAGTAAATGCTGTTTTTGTTTCGAGACCAAACTAAACGAAAAAAGCTGGTTAAAATAGGCAAAAAGAACGGTGGGAATCAAAACCATTAATGCGGAATCTGCTCCAAAAAAATCTTCATGCGTCACAAAATCGGGGGTACTCAAGAGCAAGACTATATCCGTCGCAAAAAAATACACGCCCGTTATAATAGGAAGAGAACAAAGTAGTAGTATTTCCATCCCCCAATAAAGCGTTCTTGATGATTTTTCTGCTTCTTGATCTTCTGCCGAAAGTTTTGGAAGCATCGACTGCCCAAAGAAAACACCTAAAATCAAAAAACTTTCCATTACTCTGGCGGCAATACCGTAAACACCGATGGCTTCCGCTCCCAATAAGATGGAAATTAAAACGAGATCTGATCGAAGGTAAAGCGTTTGTAAAACGAGTGCCATCCCGTAGGGCAAAGAAGTTTTTAGTGTTTTTTTCCAGTACTCATGGTCAAACTGAAGCGTTATTTTTATTTCTTTTCGTACAAAATAAAAAACGAGTCCCATAAAAACAACATTTGAAATAACCCCGGCCCAAAGAAACATAAAGAATAAATCCACAAGACTTGTTTCTGCCTGCCGTCCATATTGAGCCAATAAAAAGATCATAATGGCCAAAAGCGTCTTTCCGATAACAAGGCTCCCTGAAAAATATTGTATTTTCATTCTGGCTTGCAGAACAGAACTCAGGGTTCCCGCCACAATCGTGAGCGCCATCGAAAGTCCTGTAATCCAGATACCTTGTTTTACGAGATCGGTGTAACTCGGGATAAATTGAGCGATTATCCCCGCTATCAGTGTTATGGAAAAAATAAGTATAAGCCGCATGGCCAGAATATTCCCCAAGATAAAAACGGGATCATTGGAATTCTGCTTCTTCGTCGTCATTTCTCGTACGGCGATCGCGAATAATCCCATATCAGCGATAATCCCAAAAAAGGCCAAAAACTCGTAGGTGGTTACATATTCTCCGTAAAAAGTCGTCCCAAATCCAGACACTATTTTTACCACAAAAAAAGCCATAAAAACGGTCATCGCTTTCCCCAAGAACTGGGATAAAACATTCGTTAATACTTTTTTATTAGTCGCCATCGACAACCATCATACACGCCTAAAAAAAACAAACCAGTATGTGGCTGGTTTGTTTTTTTGAAAAATACTTATCTTTTGCCTCCTTAAAAGGGCAAATCTTCCGGGCTAACTTCTTCTCCTATGGGGGCTTTGGCTGGTTTTGGAGCCGAAGCCGCGGCACTGCTCCCGTCACCCTGTGGTGTTGGCTTCCATTTATCAACTTCTAGATAGTGTGTCGTCCCTCGTTCAGAAGGTTCTCGTCGTTTCTTTACCGTAACATTAACCCATCCGTTTTCAAGGTTTTGTTGCAGTTTTTCTACATCTTCTGCTGAAAAACTAAGCTTTAAAAGCGGTCCGTACTGGGTTTGGATTTCTTTTCCGTTACCAACAAAAATTTTTTCATCATTCATGATTATTGAGGGGTTAAGGTTTAATTTCCTCCATAGCCTAAAATCAAAAACTGAATCTGACAATATTTTTTAGCGGAAAAATTCGGCTAATTCCCAAAATGAGGGGAAATGGTATGGTAAAGGTATGGAAAAATTAGCAAAGCTGGTATACGGAAAATATTTGGAAGATTTTGATATAACAAGAGCGGAAGAAATAAAAAAAGGAGAAGGCGTAGAGATACGCATAGAATTTAGAGAGAAATTGGATAAAGTTCCCTACAAAGGATTAACACAAAATGGATATTGTCGTCCAATAGAAATAATAGATAGTCCCATAGCCAGT
>JALWQU010000171.1 GCA_026982915.1 Candidatus Altimarinota bacterium
ATTTTTTCAACGGCCACCTCCAGTATTTTAGGTTTTTCTGGATTTTTTATGTCTTTTAATTTCTTTAATGACACCCTATCGTCGGTTATATTAATTTCAAAATGAACCCCATATTTTGATTTAAATCTATTATGAGGCAAAAGTGCGTACCGCTTACCCCAATAATATAAAATCCATTTCTCTTTATTTTTTCCCACAAAAAGCATGTCATCTTCAGACAATTCAAATTTAAGATTTTCTTCTTTATATTCTTTAGACACCGTATTGGATTCCACATTAACCTTCTTCGGTTGCTGTACGGTCAAGGGAATTTCCTTAAAAATAACCCTGTCATTTTTTATGTAAATTTGTAAATCTACCCCCTTTTTCCATTTTATTCTACTATTTTCATTCTCCAGAAGTAACTCATTGTGTCCATGCCTCAGATACCATTGCCCCCCTCTTTTATCCACTAAAAATATATCACCATCAGAAAGTGTTAATTTAAGCCTCGTTCCTTTATAAATCTGTTGGTAAATTTTATCGGGTACACCACCACAATAGCCCTCTTTTAAAAGTAACCGCCCCTCTTTTGATAACTTATCTTTATCGTTAAACCCCGCTTCTTTTAAAAGGCGTACCTTCTCTTTCAGAGCCTTATCCGAATATAAATGCATTAATTGTTTCGGATCCAAACCAACGGCCTTTATCAAAGCCAATAAAGGCTTCTCTTGCACCGCCTCAATCCCCATATCAAAAGCTCTTCCTCTCAAATTTTGTTCAAATTCCTCAAGACCCACTAAATGTGCCATTAAAATCCCCTGCTTTTCTTGTACCGATAAATTTCGTTCAAAATCCATTTCTATAGCCTCTATTCGTGCGCGATCGGATAACAAAAAATTAGCTAATAAAACACTATTAACCTCCATAGAGGTCTTTCCACTTTCATATAGGTATCTTTTATTTTCGGGTGAATAATCTATCGGCCTCTCACCTTCAACCATAACTATACCCTTATCAATAAGATCATGCTTAAATAAAAATTTATTGGATGGCTTATGGTTTATAAAAATCATTTTTCTTTAATATTCTTACTAGTATATCAGAATAAGTAAATAAATTCCATAAAAAAAGACCTAATCGCTAGATTAGGTCTTTTCTTCTTAAGTCTCACACGACTCAATTATGATTGAGATCGTCGATTAAAAAATCCGATCATTATGAATCCTAATAAAACCGCTATAGCTCCATACCACATAGCATTAACACTTGGCCCACTTTTTACCAGCCCACAAGAAAGTGGTACAATTGTTTTCAATCCATGCCCTGATGAAGTCATGGCTATTTTCCCTGAACACTTCTTTAGCCGAACCGTAAAAGTAAAAACCTTTATACAGGGTGCTTGTTGCGTAAAACTTGGGAAAGTTAGTGTATTACCCGTTAAATTCCCCAATCCCATATCAATAATATCGGCATTTTGTAGAATAGAGGTAACATCTATTGACGTAACGAAATTAACGACATCTTCTTTATCTGATTGAATTTTAAATTCATATCGTAAAAGATCTCCTTCACGAGCGCCTACATTTTGGGCATCCGCATTCTTCTGAGACATATTAATAACACTATAAGTATTAACCTGACCAACATCTCCCGTAGGATCAAAGGATTGAGCCATAGCCGTGGAAACAAAGAGAGAGAGCACACCGATACCAGTAAGTATTTTTTTCATGTTTGTATAAAATTTGTACCCTTATTTTTACAAATTAACGGTGCCTGTCAAACTTTTTATCTCATTTTCAGATAAAACCCGATAACGTCCGACTTTCATTTCTCCCAGTAAGCAACTTCCCACTCTAATTCTTAATAGATCTAACACTTTATAGCCAAGAGCTTCACACATTTTACGAATCTGTCTATTCCGCCCTTCTTTAAGGATTATTTTAAAGATACGACTTTCTATTTTCTCGGTTTCACAAGCCATTGTTTTTTCTTTTTTCCGACCAATCACAACCCCTTCCGTGATTTTTTTCAAGAAGAGTCCCGTTAGATCCTTATTAAGCACAACTAGATATTCTTTTGATTTCTGATAACGAGGGTGGGCTAAGTAGTTCGCCAAGTCTCCATCATTCGTCAGTAACAATAATCCTTGAGAATCTTTGTCTAAGCGACCAATAGGGAAAAATCGCCCCCCAAAATCAATATCCGCCAAAGTCTTTACGCCTTCTGTTTTCTTCAGCGTTGATTCAACACCTCTTGGCTTATAGTAAGCTAAAACCTTCTGTTTGGTTACGGTTGGAACCTCCAAAAGTTCCCCATCCAATCCAATAATACTACTATCATCCACCCGGTCACCTAGTTTTACAGGCGATCCATCAATCGTCAGTCGTCCAGAACGAATCATTGATTCACATTCTCGACGAGAAAAAAGCCCTTTTTGTGATAAAAATTTTTGTATTCGTATTTTCATCATATTTTTTTATCGGATTTAAACTCGACGCTTTGCCCCCAATAATAAAATCATGGAAAATAAACCTAAAGCTAAAAATAAATACCAAGAATTCCCGGTATCTGATAGCTTTGTGGTAAAGCTTAAAATAGCCCCATTTGACTCATTTCTAGCGCCGTCAACGGTTACTAACCGAAGAAGATAATTTTTATTCGGTTTAACCGTTAGTACCTTATTATTAACACGTCCCCCCAACGAAATAGGTTTCTGCCAATTCCCATTATCCTCCTTTAGGTAAAGTAATTGATCGACGATATCAACCGCGTAAACCGGCATCCAACTGACCAAAACCGTTTTCTTTGTCACAAGATTGTCTAAGTTTACTTTAAGTCCCGTCACATCGGCTGGTGGCAAGGCATCAACCGTCGGTTCTGACGGTATAACGGTATCGGGTACAGATGGGATACTAGGTTCTTCTTTAACAGGCGTATTCTCAATGGTTTCAGGAGCTTGGTTCTCAGTTGAGAAATCTTTAGCCACAAAAGAAGCGGTATCCGTAATACCAGAACTAACAGGATTCCCTTGCATATCTTCAACTCCGGAAGTAGCCACAACTTCATATATCTCCCCCACTACCAGGCTTGAAGGATCTACAGAAAGGTAAACCGTACTATTTAGCACTTGGGTATCGATCACCGCCAATTCCATACCAGCGACCGTCGTCACTCGAAAAGCATTTGTTTGACTCTTAACCACTACGGGCTTTGACATCAAGATTTCTATTTGATCTGGACTAGCATGCCTGGCCGAAACAACCGATGGGGTATTTATTTGAGCTGAACTTGGCGTAGCAGAGACCTCATCTGAGTAGAAAGCCGATTCATTGCCTTCTTCATCAACCGCCGTTATTGAAAAATAATAGGGTACCCCATTCTCAAGATTATCAATAACATAACTCGTATCGGCACTACCCGTTGACACAGATTCTGAATAATTTTCATCATCCGCCATATTCTCTATAGAAACAAGTCCATAATAAATCTTATAGTCCACGACGATTCCATCGGGGTCAACAGAAGCATCCCACTGTAGCTCAATACTACCATCTTGCCCTGTAGCCACAACGCCTGTCACATCCGTAGGAATCCCCGCCTCCTGAGCAAAAGCCACAAAAGGTAAAAAGGTTAAAAGCATTAGTCTCCTAATCCACGAAAACTGTTTATTTTTTATCATATTTTTATTTCGTAAATATTGCATCAACCCCACTATGATCAATAATTGTACTCTTGTCTAGAATTTTATTAAAATTATTCTTACGATGCAAGCTTTTCCCCTATAAAAACCCTTGTTTTCTTTGAAAGAAAATGGAATACATGATATAATACAAGGAAATTTTAAAAAAATATGGAAAAGTTTTATTTTGAGGCCATCACCACCGAAGGAAAACAGCTATCTGGTTATATAAAAGCCAGTAGTGAAATAGAGGCCAAACAGAAACTGAAAGACAGCAAGCTTTCTATTTTGACGCTCGAGAAAAGATCTATCACAGGGATAAAAAAGGGCCTTATTTTATTTGAATTCGAGGCTCAAAATAGCCAAAAGAAAACGGTTAAAGGAACTATTGAATCTACCGATGTCTACCAAGCCTATAAAAAACTAAAGCTTAATTATAAATTCGAGGTCAAATATATCATCGAAAATAATAAGCCCGAAGAAGAAAAGAAGCACCTAAGGCTCCAACCTATAAACCCGGCCTTCAAAGAGCAACTAGATGAGGAAGTTTCAGCGGAAGTAAAGGCCTTAAAAAAGTCTGGTAAATTAAAGTCCGACCGAGAAGAAGAAGTTGAAAAGATCCTAGAATTTAAATCCGAACGGATAAAGTTTATGCAGCATAAAATCGATGATGTTTTGCAGGCAATCGTGCCATTACTCGAAGCTAATGATAGCTACATAGATCCTATTAAAAAACGAGAGATTGAGGAACGCATTGATCTACTCTCTAGACTAAAACACTCGAATTCGATTGATCATCTTAAGAACTTAACCACACGACTTCTCGAAGAACTCTCTAGTGATGAAATTTTCTTGAGTGGTGATAATTTATCCCCCGAAGAACAAGCCGAAATCCAGCGACGACGAGAACAGTTTATGTCCGTCAATGATAAATTCTCAAAGGTTATTAATAAGGGATTCTCAGATCTACAAGAAAGTTTTACTCACTCAATGGAGAGTTTTCGAGAAACCCTTTCTTCTCTAGAAATTTTCGAAAAAGTCACCAAGACACTCTGTCTTATATTTTTTACTTTAAGCC
This sequence comes from Candidatus Altimarinota bacterium, assembly GCA_026982915.1. Taxonomy (GTDB): domain Bacteria; phylum Patescibacteriota; class Gracilibacteria; order UBA4473; family UBA4473; genus JALWQU01. The sequence continues at coordinate 4,740 of JALWQU010000171.1, forward strand.
TCATTTATATACTTTTTTGGGCCATCGTCTTGGGGGCAAAATCTATGTCGATGATGCCTATTCGTGCAGACTTCTATCTACATTCTTCAATCCTGTGGTATATCAGTAGTTTCGCGATTATCTCCACTATATGGATTTGGTTACTAAGGCGCCCTAACTTTGATACCAACAAAAAACAGTACGCGGTTATCGGACTTGGTATTTTCATTCACTTTGTATTTTTAGTGCAATTCCCCGCTATTTTCTACTGGACGGGGTTATAAAAAACACGAACTTCATTAATCGGCTGAATTTACACGACTTTTCTTGAAATTCTATTTTCATTCCCTCATAATCTGAGTGATGAATTTTTCTCAGCTCACTTTTGGCAGTTTCTCCCTCAAAATTTACGGGCTACTAATCGCTATCGCCTTCGCCATCAGTGCTTGGTCTTTTTATAAAAAAGTAGAGAAAGCCAATCTTGATATCGATTTTTTCGTTCATCATTTTTGGCGATGGTGTTTAGGGGGCCTCATTCTAGGGCGTATTTTCGCCGTAGCCTTTAACCCTGAAATATGGTCTCAATATGGCGTATTCACCCTCTTTGCTTTTTGGGAAGGTACCTTGAATTTCTTAGGGGCTCTTATAGGGTTTGTCATTACTTTATTACTAGATTTTCACCGTGCAGGAAAAAGTCCTTTTCGATGGCTAGATAAAGGGGTTCTTCCTTTTTATATAGGTCTAATGATATCTGACTTAGCTGGATTCTTGACTGGTGCGGTTTATGGACACGAAACAAATCTACCCTGGGGTATTAGGTACGAAACTTTCGGCGTAGAAAGCATAAATCCTGTCCACCCAGTGACCCTTTATGCCTTTGCGATTCATTTACTTTTTTACCTATGGCTTCGCTCAAAAGAAACTCGATGGATAAGTTTTCCTGGTCGATTTATGGCTTGGGGTGGCTTTCTCCTTATTATCGCTGATTTTTTTCTGCAATTTTTTCGCTCAGGAGAAAACTTTATTGGCATGATGAATCTCACACAAATACTCGACATAGTCGCTCTCACAATTCTTTGGTGGTATGTTAAACGGTTTCACAAGACTTCATAAATCGCTCCAAACGATTAAAAGCCTTGGTAAGGCTTTCTTGATTTTCGGCATAAGTAATACGAATAAAACCTCGACCTCTTTTACCAAAAGCTGACCCCGGTACAACGGCTAATTTCTCTGCCAACAAAAGCTGTTCACAAAAAGTTATTTCGTCTAGCCCACTTTTCCGAATATCAATAAATATATAAAAAGCCCCTTCTGGCGTCCGAAATGGTAGTCCCATCTCGGTTAAACGGGCAATACAAAAATGACGTCGCTCATCATAAATTTTCACCATTTTCAGCTTTTCACTTGTTCCTCTCCTCAAGGCCTCAATACCCGCCAACTGTGAGATAGCAGAGGCACACATCGCTGAATACTGGTGTATTTTGTTCATAGCCTCGATCAAAATCGCATCAGCGCAGACCCAACCGATACGAAATCCCGTCATGGCATAATTCTTGGAAAGACCATTGAAATAAATCGTTTTATCCGGATAAACCTCTAAAAAACTTCGATGCTTTTGGGTGAAAGAAAGATCATCGTAAATTTCATCAGAAAGCGCTATCAGGTCATGCTCTCGACAGTAATCGGCTAAAAAATCTAGATCCTTATCACTAAAAATATTCCCAATAGGATTACCCGGAAAATTAAGAATAATCCCCTTTAAATCAGCCTCTTTTACCGTGGATAAAGAAGTTAAGTCTAACGGATCATAAAAGACACAAACGCCTCCCGCTAACTTTACAAGGTTTTCATAACAAACAAATCCTGGATCAGGAACTAAAATTTTATCGCCTTTGTTTATAATGGCTCGCAAGGCCAGATCAATCCCCTCTGAGACCCCATTTGTAATTAAAATTTCTGTTTTTGGATTATAAGTCTTCGTTGTCTTTCGGGCAATATCAAGTGATACTTCTTCCCGTAATTCGAGTAGTCCCGCATTTTCACTGTAACTCGTAAATCCTTTTTCAAGTGCAAAAATAGCGCTTTCACGAATAGCCCAAGGCGTTGGAAAGTCGGGTTCCCCCACCCCCAAAGAAACAACTTCTGGCCCCGCCGAAACAACCAGATCAAAAAACTTTCGGATACCACTTGGGGGAATATTTTTAACCGTTTCATTGAGGAATGATCGCATGTAATAAGGATTAAGCCGAAATAGGCAGTCTTGATGGTTTTGGTTCTTCTATTAGCACTTTACCGTCTTTTTTATATTCCTTGAGATAGAAATGAGTGGAGGTTGACTTCACCCCGTTCATAGGCGCTAAAACTTCTGTTACAAAGGTTGATATTTTGGCCAGACTTTCATCCGCCACCTTGACTGTTAAATCCCCTTTCCCAGAGACAACAGAAAGCTCTATTACTTGCGGAAATTTTGCTATTCTCAGGGCTATACGATCAAACCCGAACTCTCGCTCCGACAAACATTCAATATCAATAAGGGCGGTAATCATGGTTTTAAGAGTTAAAAATTAAGAAAATCATCCGCTGTAGCGGTTTCACTTTCAGGTTCTACTATCTTCTTTTTGAAGGTAGAATTACCTTTTTTTAAAAACTCAATGGTTGATTGAACGTCAAACAAATCATTTATCGCTGACTGAATTTTGTTAATCACCTCAGCTTTAGCGAGTTTTTCTCTATGAAACTCTGAATCCGTATAAAAGGTAACCTTCATCCCAACTACTTTGGGAATCGTGGTTAAGAATGATTTTTTTACGAATACAGGCACTTGTGAGGTTTTCAGTATGGCTTCCATTTGTCGGGTGATACCTTCGGCCGTAAACTCAAAAGAGGTTTCTACTTCTTTTTCCTTAACAGCCTCTATTTGGGGCTTTTCATCACTCGTTTGGGGGATTATTTCTTTCGGCATCTTGGGTGTTATTGGCGCTACGGGGAGTGATTCAACCACCGGTTTTGCGGTCGTTGTGGATGGCGTATCTTCAAGCGTGGCCTTTATAACGGCTATTTCCAGTGGTAGCTCAACAATCGGGGATGTTTTAAGCCGAAATAAGGCTTTTTCTATAAGGTCTATCAGGTTTAAAATACGCTGTAATATCAAGGTATTCTCTAGGTTCTCGATCATTTTGCCTCGTAAAAAAGATAAAAAATCATGCCCAAAAGTACGAAAATCACCACCTGTCTTCGAGACTGTTTTTAGTATTCCGAGGGTGCTCTCAGTCTCCCCTGCCAGTAAAGCCTCATAAAATTCTATTAGCAAAGCCGTACTTGAAATTCCCAAGCTAGAACGAACCGCCGATTCGGTTATCTTATTTTCAGTTTCTGCTGACAGCTGTTCCAGCAAAGAAATCGCGTCTCTCATACCGCCTTCTGATTTTTCAGCGATCAAGCAAAGCGCTTCTTGTTCTATTACAATCCCCTCTTCTTTGGCAATATATTCAAGTCGATCAATAAGGGCTTCCAGGGCAAACCTTTCAAAAATAAAAGTCTGACATCGTGAAACAATGGTTTCGGGTAGCTTGTGTATCTCTGTCGTAGCAAGACAAAAATAAGCGTGATCGGGTGGTTCTTCTAGTGTTTTGAGCAGTGCATTAAAAGCTTCTTTGGTGAGCATATGCACCTCATCGATAATATAGACTTTTCGTTTGGCAACATTCGGCATAAAAGTGATTTTTTCACGAAGGTCACGAATCTCATCAATTCCACGATTGGAGGCTGCATCAATTTCAATAACATCAATCAGGCTCCCATTCATGGTATCCACACAAAAAGCACATTTCCCACAAGGATCCCCGTCTTGTAGATCCGTACAATTCAGACCTTTCGCAAAAATACGAGCGGTGGAGGTTTTTCCCGTCCCTCGCGATCCCGCAAAAAGATAAGCGTGTGCTGGTTTTTCAAGACTTAACGCATTTTTTAGCGTTTTCTTGACGGTTGCTTGTCCGACAAGATCCTGGAAAGTTTGTGGTCGATACTTGAGGAAAAGAGCGGTCATGGAATATATAAGAAATTTTTCTCATCCTAACCAATCGTGGATATTTTTCCAGCTTATCGTCTATAATTTTAGCTATCCTCGAAAAACCAAGAAAAAGCTTTACATTAATTTAAAGTTAATTAAAAGAATATTAACTAATTTATAACTTTTTAAAAAATGAAGAACAAACTAATTGCACTATCACTCCTAACGGCTGCATCATCCATTACTAATGCTGCACCAGAGACAGCGGACACCGATAACTTCAAAAAAGCCTCTATCGAGCTAATTCAAAAAGTTGGTATTCCAAACATAACAGCCAATAAACTTGCCACTAATGTCTGTGAAAAAGTGTACAAGACTACTATGATAAACGCTGAACTAGACACTGGTGACAATAGCAATACTTACGCTGGTTATTATCAAATGTCTCCAGAAAAACAAGATAAAGTAGATAAATATGCCTCAAGCTGTTCAGAGAAATTAGGAAAGAACCTCCTAGAAGAAGGACTCGCTAATAATTACCCTCCAGAAGTTATTGATTATGTAGTTTTTATGGCTTATCTCGCTAGAAATATTGCAGCCAATGGACCTTCTTACCCAATACCACAAAAAGTTACAAATAGTATCCAAGTTAAAGCGAACCATAGTTCTCCTGGATTTGGGGATACTCCTACCAAAATTAGCTATACTCATACACCTAACACTAAAAAGCCTAGTGAGTCTTAAAAAAGAACTAATCCACCATCTCTAATAAAAAAAATCACGCTTAAGCGTGATTTTTTTATAGTTCCTAATGAGTGCTCAACCTAAGCGGGAATTTCTACTTTTATACCGGCTCCCATCGTCGCATTGATGGAAATATTCTTGATATAATCCCCTTTTTGCCCTGATGGCTTATTATCAATAATCGCTTTAATCATTGATTCTAGATTTTCCACGAGTTTCGCTTCCCCAAAAGAGAGTTTACCAAAAATCGTATGAACAATACCATTCTTGTCATTTCGAATTTCTAATCGTCCCGCCTTTAACGCTTCAACTACTTTTTCGACCTCTGGTGAAACTGTACCCGCCTTTGGACTTGGCATTAATCCCTTTGGTCCCAGTACTCGAGCGGCCTTTGCTAAATGTCGCATCATCGCTGGCTCAGCCACAACAACATCAAAATCCGTCCAGCCTTTGGCTACTTTTTCTACCAACTCTTCTCCACCAGCCTCTACCGCCCCAGATTTCTTGGCCGCGGCTACTTTTTCCTCCGAACAGAAAACAACCACTCGAACATCCTTTCCTGTTCCGTTTGGAAGAGTTACATTCGATCGAATTTGTTGATCCGCATGCTTGGGATTAATCCCAAGTGTAAAATGGACTTCCGCTGTTGCGTCAAATTTTACCGTTGAAAGTGAAGTCATAAGCTTGACAGCTTCTGCCATGGTGTATCGATTTTCTCGATCTATTTTTTGATCGGCCTTTTTGAGTGATTTTGAACGTTTCATAGTGTTTTGGGTTAAAGTGGTAATAATGTTTTTATAAATAAAACTCCCACGAGATAATAATTATTTGATTTCAGGAATAAGCCCCATTTGTCGAGCTGTTCCCGCAATGATTTTTACAGCGGCATCCATATCATTGGCGTTTAAATCTACCATTTTTATAGTGGCTACATTTTCCAACTGTTGACGAGTGATTTTACCAATTTTTTCGGTATTAGGACGACTTGATCCTTTGGCCTTTCCAAGTTCTTTCAAAATTAGTTCTGAAGCGGTTGGTGTTTTGAATTCAAGTTCAAAAGATTTATCTTCGAAAACATAACAAATAACGGGGATCTTGAATCCGTCTTTTTTGAATTTCTCGGTTCCGTCGTTAAATTGTTGACAAAAAGCCTGAATATTAACGCCGTGCTGTCCCAACACAGGACCAACGGGTGGGGCGGGTGTTGCTGCGCCGGCTTTTAACTGGATCTTGAATTTTGATGCGAATGGTTTTGATGGTGGCATTTTTTATGGTTTTTTTAAAATAAAAAGTAATAACAGTAGAAGCAATTATTATTTTTAAAAAGCTGGCAAAATATAGTCAATTTCCTATTACAAGCAAGCTTTTTTGCTTGTTTTTTTAGACTTTATTCGGTCGTGTTCGTCCTCCTTTGGGTGGACGACCTCCACCACGCCTGCCCCCGAATCCTCCACCGCCTTTTCGATGACGAAACCCGCTTGAATTATGTCGACCCCATCCACGACCCCTATTCCGCCCATTATAGGCTCCACCACCTGATCGCGACTTATCTTCATGAATAACTTGGTATTCGTTAATTTCAAAATCTTTGGCATAAGCATCTTTTAGAAGAGATGCAATGATCTCTTCTGCTGTACCTTCTTCTAGTAACTCTTTCGCCATAGAACGGAGGGCTGTAATATTTTCATTATTAACAATATGTTCAATACGCTCAACAAGGTGTAATTTTTTCTTTTTAATAATTTCTGCTGGTGATGGCAGTGTCCCCTTTTGCATTTGTACTTTGAGGTTTTTCTCAAAATATCGCAGTCGCCCAACTTCACTCCCATTTACAAAAGTAATAGCGGTGCCTTTGTTTCCCGCTCGACCTGTCCGTCCAATTCGGTGTGTATAAATTTCATAATTCTCTGGAAGCGTATAATTGATTACGAAATTAAGCGCTGATACGTCAATCCCTCGTGCCGCTACATCCGTAGCCACAAGAATATTGGTTTTTCCGGCTTTAAAGCGGTTAAGGATTTTTTCCCGCTCGTGTTGATCAACATCCCCATGAATCGCTTCAGCACGCAAATGCTTGGCCGATAACTGAGTCGCTACATGACTCGTATCAGATTTTGTTCGACAAAAAACAATCGCGTAAAAGTGTTCTTCGTCTTCCATAATACGACAAAGTGTTTCAAATTTATCCTTATTTTTTACGCAATAATATTTTTGTGTAATATTGGTATTCGTCATCTCTTTAGCGGCCACTTTCACCAGATCATGATCACCCATATAGTTATTAACGATACTCATAATACTCCGTGGCATGGTCGCGGAGAAAAGTAATACGCGCCTTTTGGGTGGTGTCATCTTTAGTATTTCTTCGATCTCTTCTCGAAACCCAAAATTCAGCATTTCATCCGCTTCATCCAGTACGAAATATCGAATTTTATCAAGCCTCAATTTTTTATTACGAATATGGTGTTGCATTCGCCCTGGGGTTCCCACAACGATTTGTGGCGACTTCCGCAAGGCATCGATTTCTTTTCTCATTGGATTTCCCCCATAAACAACCGTTACGGTTGGAGAATTTTTTACCCCAAAAGAACCGATCTCCTTGGCTACCTGAATCGCTAATTCTCGTGTTGGGGCTAAAATTATCGCTTGCGTCGTTTTTTCTGAAGCATCAAGCCGTTCCAGCAAAGGTAAGGCAAACGCCGCTGTTTTCCCGGTTCCGGTTTGTGCTTGTCCGATAATATCCTTATTTCCCGTGAGGAGCAAAGGAATAACCCCTGCTTGAATAGGGCTTGGATGTTTAAAGCCTTTTTGCTCAATAGATTTGAGTATATCCGGTGAGAGCCCTAGATCCGCAAAAGTTGTTTTTGGTGCATCAGTCATTATTTAGTATTTCTTTATTTTATAATATTCTTCGATAATATCCACAAAATCAAAGTATTAGCAAGGATTATCTATCTTATTTAAACGCTAAAAAGGCTTTTTGCTTGATTTTCCACAGAAAGTACGCTAAAACTGATACACTCATGCAGAAAAAAAACATCGTACTCATTGGTTTTCGAGGATCAGGAAAAACAACTTTTGGAAAGGCTTTGGCCGAACACTTAAAGCTTCCTTTTGCGGATCTTGATCGTGAAATTGAATTTTATTTAGGCGAAACTATTGACGATTTTGTTGAAAAACAAGGTTGGCAAAATTTTCGAGAAGTAGAAC
>JALWQU010000172.1 GCA_026982915.1 Candidatus Altimarinota bacterium
TTCGAACATGAACTTCTTCTATTTGTTCGTCACGAATAATTTGCATTTGTTCGTCTTCGATAACCGTCCCCGCTTTAATAACAACTTTTTTTCCTTTTTTAACGTCTAGACCAAGGGTTAAACCGTAAATTCGGTATTCAAAATCAATACCAAGTTTTTCAGAATTTACCCGAGAAATAGGCTTAAAAATCTTAGTCCCACAGTCATTGGCGCGAATAATAACATCCTGTACAGAATCAACTAAACGACGAGTTAAATATCCGGCTTCCGCTGTTTTCAACGCCGTATCTGATTTTCCTTTACGTCCACCATGCGTGGCAATAAAGTATTCAAGAATCGTAAACCCTTCTTGTAGATTTGACTGGATAGGGAGCTCAATAGTTTTTCCTGACGGACTCGCCACAAGCCCCTTCATCCCTGCAATTTGTGTGATTTGTCCCCAGTTACCTCGAGCACCTGAGTTCACCTGATAATAAATATCATTTTCCTCTCCATACTCAGGAATCATTTCATTGGTGACTTCTGTTTTCACTCTCGACCAAAGACTAATCGTATGATTGTATCGTTCCTCATCCGTAATAAGACCAAATCGGTATTCTCCATTAATTTTACTGATAATTTTATTAGCCTTTTCGATAATAACCCCTTTTTTCGCCGGTGATTTCAGATCAAAAGCCGAAATAGATATTCCTGAAACGGAAGCATATTTAAACCCAAGCTCTTTAATATCATCCGCTAATTTACCAGCAACCTCTGTCCCAGCCTTTTTAAAAACCTCCTCTAAAATATGTTTTAAAGGATTTTTCCCAAAAGTTTCATTCCGATATCCGAACTCATCCGGGATAATCTCATTAAAAATAAGTCGTCCAACAGACGTTTCTATAATTTTATTATTGATTCTTACACGAATTAGAGCCTGTAAGTGAATTTGATCTGATTCATAGGCCAAAACAGCTTCTCCTGTATCCGCAAAGGCACGTCCTTCTCCTTTTTTACCTTTAAAAGTTGAGGTTAAGAAATAACACCCCAAGACCATATCTTGTGAAGGACTTACGATTGGCTCTCCCGCTGAAGGTTTTAATAAATTCTTTGCCGCACTCATAATATCTCGTGCTTCCGCTTGTGCTTCTGTCGAAAGTGGTAGATGTACCGCCATTTGATCTCCATCAAAATCCGCATTAAAGGCCGCACAAACAAGAGGACTAAGGTGGATTGCCTTTCCTTCTACCAGTCGCGGTTTAAAAGCCTGAATACCAAGTCTATGAAGTGTTGGCGCTCGATTAAGTAGGACATACTTCCCCTCAATGACTTCATCAAGAATATCCCAAACCACTTTTTCCCCTATTTTAATAAGTTTTTCAGCACTTTTAACGTTATGCGCTAGATCAAACTGAATAAGTTTTGAAATCACAAAAGGTTTGAATAGCTCTAGGGCTATCTTCTTTGGTAATCCGCACTCATCAAGCTTCAATGATGGACCCACCACAATAACCGAACGTCCTGAGTAATCGACTCGTTTTCCAAGGAGATTTTGTCGAAATCGACCTTGCTTCCCCTTGAGCATATCAGAAAGCGATCGAAGTTTTCGCCGTTGCATCTGATTAGTCCCTGATCGTGTATTTCGAACGGAGTTAGAAATCAAAATATCCACCGATTCCTGTAACATTCGCTTTTCATTTCGACAAATAATCTCAGGGGCTCCTAACTGAATAAGTTTTTTCAATCGCATATTACGATTAATAACCCGTCGATAGAGATCATTTAGATCCGAGGTGGCAAATCGTCCTCCATCTAGTTGTACCATTGGTCGTAATTCTGGTGGTATCACCGGAATAGCCGTAATAATCATCCATTCTGGTTTTTGCTTACTTCGTAGTAAAGAAGAAGTAAGTTTCATTCTTTTAATAAGTTTTTTTTGTTTTTGCCCAGAGCACTTTGTATAGTCGATCTTCATTTGAGCCAAAAACTTTTCAAGGTCAATCTGTTGAATCACTTCACGAATCGCATCCGCTCCGATACCAGCTCGAAAAACATGTCCGAACTTCATAGAAGCATTTCGGTATTCTGTTTCAGTCAAGACCCCTCCTACGGACAAAGCCTGTAATTCTTCTTTGGCTGCCTGAAAGTTTGCACTGATACTCTCAAGTTCTTCTACCAATGAATTTTCAAGCTCCACAAGATCTTTCTCCATCATATCCCCTTTCTTAACCGCTGTTTTAGCCGCCTTCAAACTTTCTGTATTTTCTTTTTTCTGCTTATCAATGAGCTTTTTATAGTCAGCTTCAAGCTCTTCTAATGATTCTGTTCGTGATTCTTCATCAACATCAACGATGAGGTAAGACGCGAAATAAACAACTTGTTCTAGTTGTTTAACCGACAAATCCATAAGCAACCCAATCCGAGAAGGCGTTGATCGCAAAAACCAAGTATGCGTCACTGGCACGGCGAGCTTAATATGCCCCATTCGTTCACGACGAACAATAGAGCGAGTCACTTCAACACCACAACGTTCACAAGTAATTCCTTTATACCTGATTCGTTTATATTTCCCACAAGCACATTCCCAGTTTTTAACCGGACCAAAGATCTTTTCACAAAAAAGACCGTCTCGTTCTGGCTTTTGGGTTCGATAATTAATGGTTTCAGGCTTTGTAACTTCACCTCGAGACCACGACAAAACATCCTCGGGAGATGCTATAGAAAGAGCAATCGCATCGAAGTCTTTAATTTTGATGTTGTTTTTCATACGGAATAGGGGGTAAAAAAGCTTTTTTGAGATACTAAAATCTCATATAAAAGTACCGTTTCATTGAGGGTTCTTTGGCCAAAAAACACCATCAGATACTCATTATAGCCACGCGATTTTATGAAAAAAGTCGTTCTCGTCAAATTTTTATTCAAATTTTAGCGATTTTATGATAGAATTGACTTAATCGTCCATTCACAATAAAGTGATACTAAAATGATATTGTAAAAGAAAAAGAAAGCAATTTTGAACAAATTATTCAAACGGAAGTATCCGGAATGGATCTTGACGTAGCAAGTCTAGGAGAAGCCCCTGAAAAAATTTCTGAAATTGTCGGTGAATCGGCTAGTGAATCAATACCTGTCACGACTAAACCTAAAAAAACAGGCTTCAAAGCTATATCGGGAGCCATTTCCCGCCTTATTAACCCGCCAAGAAAGAAAGTTTCACGCAAACTCCCTTCAACAAAAATCCAGAAAAAGGTTACAAAGCAAGCTATTGTTAAACAAACAA
>JALWQU010000173.1 GCA_026982915.1 Candidatus Altimarinota bacterium
TTCAACGCTTAGGAAGTTAATAAAATCAGGAAACGAAATTGTGGCATTGGGATATGATACAGAAAAAAATGTAGAAAATCTGTTAGAATTAGCTGAAAAAGAAATATTTTCTATTTCTCAGACCTTTTTGAAAAATCGGTTTGTTAATATTAAAGAAATTTTAGAAAGTAGTTACGAGAAATTTTCCGAAATTCATGAAAATCCAGAGTTGGCTACGGATAACCGAATTGGTACCCACTTCAAGGATCTTGATAGCCAGCTGAATGGAGGATTTAGTCGTTCTGATCTCGTGATACTTGCCGCTCGTCCTTCTATGGGAAAAACCGCTATCGCGCTCGCTATGGCTCAGAATATTGCGATAAATGATAATAAAAAAGTTGGTATTATTTCTCTAGAAATGTCCAAAGAACAACTGGTAGAACGAATGTTTTGTGGGTTACTTGAAGTTGATTCATGGAAGTTACATAAAGGGAAACTAACGGAAGCTGATTTTGAACGAATGGGACCGGTTATGGATCAGCTCGGACGAGCTCCAATCTTTATTGACGATGCTATGGGAAGTTCTATTTCAGAACTAAGAGCGAAGGTACGAAGACTTCAAATGGAACACGGACTAGATATGTTGTTAATTGATTATTTGCAACTAATGAGTGGGAATAATCCCATGAATCGTGTTCAGGAAATTTCGGAAATTTCACGAAGTTTAAAGGAGTTAGCACGAGAACTGAATATCCCAATTATAGCGCTTTCTCAGCTTTCTCGTGCGGTCGAAAGCCGACCAGACAAGCGACCGGTTCTTTCGGATCTTCGTGATTCGGGATCGATTGAACAAGATGCGGATATCGTCATGATGTTGTATCGAGAAGATTATTATGATCCTGAATGTGAGGAATCGGAAAGGAATGTCTTGGAAGTGAATGTGTTAAAACATCGGAGTGGCCCCATTGGGAAAGTAAAAGTACATTTTGATAGGTCTCGTATGAAATTTTCAGATCTACACCAACAAACACAACCTGGATTTGGAGACTTGCCCTCAGGAGCGGCACAGCCAGCAACACCGGCCATGATGTCCATGCCACAGTTTTAAAATTTCTGATTTTTATGGATTTATCAGGCTCGTCTTAAGCCAAGAATAAAATTTGACATAACGCTTGTTAAAAATAGAATCTTCGTCGAATGAATTTAGTCTAAAAATACACATCCTTTCTTGGTACAAATCTATATCGAGAGAGGATTTTCACTATTACCACAACCTATTGTCATGACACCTAAAAATCTAGGACGGTTTCAGAAACGAATTGCGGGCTTTAACGAAGTGATTCAGCATCTTATTCTCAAGGGACGAGATCAAAAATTTATTACCGAGCAAGAGCTCTTGAAAGTGGTTCCTAATGTTGAAGAAAACCTAAACTTGTTGGATGAACTATACGAGCTTTTTTTAGATTTAGGCGTGGATGTTATTGATGTAAAAGAAGAAAAAATCTGGAAAGAGCGTCTTCGTGCTAAAGAAGCGGGAATCCAAGTTGTTACGGAGGAAGAGCCAACAGAAGCTGATCTCAAGAAAGAAGAAAATGAAAAAGAAGAAGATGCTAATGATTTTGTGGATCTTTCCGAGATTTCAAATGATTCGGTTCGAATGTATCTGAATGAAATTGGACGAGTTGATTTATTAACCGCTGAGGATGAAGTTATGCTCGCTAAGCGGATTGAAAAAGGTGATTTGAGTGCTAAACAAGCCCTTGCTGAAGCCAACTTAAGACTGGTGGTTTCTATTGCCAAGCGTTATATCGGTCGAGGGCTACCATTTCTAGACCTAATGCAAGAGGGGAATTTTGGATTACTTCGTGCGGTTGAAAAATTTGACCACACAAAGGGATTTAAGTTTTCGACTTATGCTACCTGGTGGATTAGACAGGCCATTACACGAGCTATTGCTGATCAAGCGAGAACCATTCGGATCCCGGTGCACATGGTGGAAACCATTAATAAGCTAACCCACACGCAACGACGGCTACAACAAGAGCTTGGACGAGAGCCTATGCCTGAAGAACTAGCCATTGAAATGGATTTAGATCTAAAAAAAGTTAATCATATTCTAAAAATATCACAAGATATTATTTCGCTAGAAGCCCCTGTAGGATCAGAGGAAGACTCAAAACTAGGGGATTTTATTGAAGATGAAAGTGTTTTGTCGCCTTTTGAAACAGCTCATAATCAGATGATAAAGGAGAATATAAAAGGGCTTCTGGAATATCTTTCTGCTCGAGAACAAAAAATTATTAAGATGCGGTTTGGGCTAGAAGACGGGATTCCACATACGCTTGAAGAAGTTGGTCGAGAATTTAATGTTACGCGAGAACGAATCCGACAGATTGAGGCTAAAGTTCTAGAAAAACTTCGAATGCATCCCATGTCGGTTAAAATCTTTGAAGATCCAGCCAAACGAGAGCAGTATAATGACTCACTCTTTAAAAAGGCCGCTTGATTTTAGGAGCAGACTCATTATATTGACCTAGACAGTACTAAAATAATTACCACCTAATAACTATTCCCATCATGGCAAAAGCAAAATCACAAAACGACAACAAGGTACTCCTTACAAAAGCTGGATTAAAAAAGCTAAAAGCCGAGCTAGAGCGTTTACAAACCGTTGGACGAAAAGAAGTTTCCGACCGTCTTGCTGAAGCTATTTCTTATGGAGATTTAAGTGAAAATGCGGAATACGATGAAGCCAAAAATCAACAAGCCTTTATTGAAGGGAGAATTTTAGAACTTGAGGAACAAATCAAAAATGCTCAAATTATTGAAGAAAAGAAAACAACGGGGACTATTGATATTGGGGCAACCGTAACACTCAAACGGGAAGGGGAAGAAAGCTCACATGAATATACTATTGTTGGGTCAACAGAAGCCGATCCTATTATGCGTAAAATTTCAAACGAATCACCTGTGGGAATGGCAATTCTCGGTAAAAAAGTCAAAGATATCGTCACGGTAGACGCGCCTGCTGGTAAACTAAAGTATGAAATACTAAAGGTTAAGTAGTTATTCTGGCTGAAACCATAAAATATCTTCACGCCCACGCCACCAGGTTAGTTGTCGTTTAGCGTAATTACGGTTTCGTTGTTGGTTTATTTCGATAGCTCGCTCAAGGGATATTTTATTGGCTAAATAATCTTTAATTTCTTCGTACCCAAAACT
>JALWQU010000174.1 GCA_026982915.1 Candidatus Altimarinota bacterium
ATTTCTGGCTTCTGATGAAGTATGTCCATGAAAAAGGAGATGTCAGAGAGGCAATAATCTCGGTAATAGAACACCTTAACTCAGTTTGGGAAGGAATCCCTGAGAATGAAAGGGCAAAATCCCCTTTCGGCTATCAAGTACCCGCATAACAACGGACTCGAGTGTTTCTGTCGGCAAAGAGGATACCCGCAAATCAACCTTTCGACCATTCGCCTCAAAGGAAATACGACCATCCTGCGGAATATTCGAAACATTCGACTTCATCCCTGAGTCGTACTTTATTCGAGCAATAATCTTCTTGGCTATATCCATCCGAATCGGACAAATTGTTTTCAGAATACCGTCAATCCTCAAACGAAGCGTCACCTCCTGCTCACTTGGCTGAAGATGAATATCCGAAGCCCGAACCTTTAACGCGAATATCTCGATTTCATTAATCGCTTTTTCGGTCGGTAGTTTCTCTATTTTTTGCTCCAACTGCTGGAACAAGTCCATTTTTTTCATAATATCAAGCTTTTCGTTCTCTTCAAAATCCGTCCTAACTTGAACTGTTTTTTTGTTCAATGATTTGTCACCAAGTATAGAAAAAGCCTTATCTAAACCTGATTGAGAGCAAATATGTATTTCTATTTGAAAATCATCTTTAAGTGTATCCAAAAAAGCCTGTGTTTGTTTATCGACCGGATTTACCACCGCAATCTTTAAGCGTTTCTCAACCCGAAAAAAAGGAAGCGCCTTAGCTTTACGAATCTTTTCAGGGGCAATACCACGAATCACATCGGGATTAATCGGAAAAGTTGCAATATCCACATAAGGAAATCCCCAGTGTTTTGATTTTTCTTCCGCATCTCGCTCCTCAAAGGCGGTATTTACCTGCGATACTGGATTTAGATTAGCCATCATCCAGACATTCTACCCTATTTATGGATAAATAGCAATTATTTTTACTTGAGAAAAGCCCCTAAGTCACCTAAACTTTTCGTATGAAAAACAGCCGATACTTCTTTCTTTTTTTCGCGCTTAGCCTAATTCCCCCAATAATACTGGCTGAACCTTTAATATGCCCGACGTTACCAAAATTTGAACCAGCAACCTGTGAGAATCAATACTTTTTCGAAAAACAAGGCGTTCCCTATATCGAAAAGCTCAATGAGGTCTTTGATGAAAAAATTGATATGATCTATCGTGATAATATCGCTAATCCTACCTATGCGGTACAAGAAGCCGTACAATATTTTCGTACCTACAATAGCTGTTTCAAGGATATATGTCAGCAGGTTATTATCGATTGCAGTGCTCATAACCAAAACGGCATCCCTTATCAAGAATTTAAATGGTGTACACAAAAACAACGTCAGTTTTTTGAGCTACAGCAAACAAAAGTAGACTATGTCCTGACTCTAAATACAGGCCGAAAATACCGATCGCTTTTTGAAGAAAAAGTCGGGGCCATTGGTTATCGATTTCATACCTACATCCATAACAAGCATATGTCAAACACTCTGACCTACTTACAAAAAGCGACAACCATGAGTAAATGGCTTACTCCAAATCCAATTCAATAGTCCTCAAACGCTTTTATGTCTGGAGCCTTTAACCAGTATTTTATTTTCCCCTTTAGTTTTTTTAACCGAGCCATTTTTTCGGGGTCCTTTTCCACATAGCCACCTCGGCCCTCATTCTTCACGTCTTTATCAAAAACCACAACACCCGCTTGAACGGTAAAACGTTGTAGCACGGAGTCCTCGTATTTTTTACCGGTTACGATAGAAGTTCTAATAGGCATTTCATAATTGATCAGACTTTTCTTAATTATATCGTATAAAAAAAGACTCCCAATGGAAGCCTTTTTTCCCTATAAAGTAAATTCATTTATACTTTCTGTAATTCTAGCCGGTGTGCCTTGGTATTAACCGAGTCAACTATTCCGCTCATCTGATCTCCATCAGAAATCATGCTCGTTAGCTCAGCCCCTTTATCCACACCGAACTGATCAATACTAAAGAGTCCTTGGACTTCTCGTGATATTTCAATGAAAACACCCTGATCATTCCAACGTGTTACACGCCCAGAAATCTCTGATCCTTCTGGATACTTTTCGACATAAGCCATCCATGGATCTTCTGAAAGTTGTTTCACCGAAAATGAAAGCTTGTTCCCTTCTTTTCCAATAATTAACACTTCAATTTTATCGCCTACACTATAATTTCTTCCTGGATCAGAAACATGACCCCATTCAAGTTCAGAAACATGTACCAGTCCTTCTAGTCCGTCTAAAGCGACAAAGATACCAAACTTTACAATCCCCGATACAACCCCTTCAACCACATCACCAATCTGGATATTTTTAAGGGTTTCGAGCATCTGTTCATCATGGGCCTTTTTCTCAGAAATAATAATCTTTCCTTCTTCTCGACTAGAGTTAATAACCTTTACGGCAAACTCTTTACCGATATGTGCTTGTAGTTTTTTCAAGATCTCCGCACTGTCAGCCCCTTCCACTCGTGGGTAGTTTTTAGGCATAAGTTGTGAAACCGGCAAAAAGGATCTAAGCCCTTTGTAACGAGCCATAAGGCCCCCTTTGTTTGCTTCTTCAATCTTGACCTTAATCGTTCGTTCTTCTTCGGTGATAACATTTATTTCGGCCCAAGCCGTATCTTGTGACGCTCTTCGAAGCGAAAGAACGACGAGTCCTTGATCACTTTCAGCTTCAATAATAGTTGATTCTACTTCTGAACCAACCGCGACTTCATCATCGGAAGCAAAGCCCCCAATTTCTCGTTTTGTAATCATCCCTGTAGAACCGTTTGGCAGTTCTAGTAGTATTCGTGATGGATTAACATCTATCACTTTCCCTTTGACAGAATCTCCCACTCGATAAATAACCAAAGCACTGTCATCTTTAGCTAATAAATTTTGCATTATTGTTGCCATGTTGTTTTTGTAGCGCGATCTTAAGTAATTTTTTTACAGCTTCTGATATTTTCTCCCTGAAGCGCCAACACAGAGAAAAACACCAACCAAAGCCTACAGACTATATGTCGATGAAGATTCTTGTCAAGGAAATTATCATCATCCTTGGGGTAATTCCCAAAAACCTGTGCTAGGAAAAAATCTTGGCTAAACGGAAATGGAAGAACTGACGATTATGAATACCAAAATTAGAAGCTACAAAACGTTGGATT
>JALWQU010000175.1 GCA_026982915.1 Candidatus Altimarinota bacterium
TGTTTCTTGATTTCTTTATGAATGAGGTCTTCCTGTAGTTTTAAAACATCAGCACTTCGTTTTCCTTTCTGAAAGTTTTCATCAAAGTGAAACTCCGCCCACTTTTCAGAAATCTTTTTTTGTACTAATTTTTTGTACAATGTATCAGCTAGTTTTTCGCGTGTGGTTGGACCAAAAGATCCGGCACCGTAATCATCTTTTTTATTGAGGATGAAGGTGTCTATTTGAAAATCTAAAACCGCTTGTTTGGTTTGATTTCCAAAAATACCACTTATCGGTCCATCAAAGTATCCCAGTGTTGTGAGCTGTTTTTGTAGTTCTTTTATGGCTTCTGTTTTGGCACTACCAAGATAAAGGTTTTCATCAAAAACAACTCGTTCGGGCAGGTCAATAATTCGTCCAATAGGCGTAATGCTTGAGAAATTCACCTTAACCGCGACGGGTGAGTTCGGCGCATAAAGTTTACCTTCAACATGCTGAACACCTAGTTGTAGCGCTCGTAAGAGGCCTTCTTCGCCATAGCCCATCCAGAGATCAAGTCGATCGTGTCGAGCGAGATCTCGGTTTCCTTTGGTGACAATAGCTCCACCTCGATCATGTATGGCTCCACACCCAAAATTTGGGAGACAGACTTTGGTTCCAAAAGGATAGCTGGCTGGAGCCGCGATCATTCCGGGGAAAACAGCCGTTCCATCGGCGCCACGGATACCTTCGCCGTTGAGTCGTTTTTCTGATTCATAGTTTCCCGTCACATAAAAGTCTTGATTGGGGAGTGGAGAGTAGTATCCCGTCAGGGTAAACATTTTTGTTTGACCTTCGGCAGCGAGGGTGGTGGTAAAGTTTGAGAATCCTAAAATCCCAAGCGCTATGATTTTTAGGCTTCTAAATCTATTTTTGATAACGCCTTTTCGCTCTCTCTTGGCGGTTTTTGCGAAACGCGAAGTCTGTTGGCGACACTTTCGTTCGATATTTAATTTCTGTGCTTGTCTCATTATTTGGATTCTTTTAGTGAAAAAATCCAAACATTGTATCACGAATTCAGTCTTTTAACAATATTTTTACTCTTATTTATTTTCGGTATTTGTATTGTCTACAACTAGCTTTAGTTTCGGTTTTGATTTGGGTTGAGGGTTAGTATCCATATTAATAGCTGCCATTGAACCAGTAATAGCACCGGCTAAATTTATTGGGCGACCACCCCTAAGCGCACGGACGGCTGCTTGTTGTATATCAAAACACTGATATTTGAGGCTATTTTTTTCATTTTCATTGAGTGTGTGATATATTTTATGGGCAGATGAAAAAGCTTCAAACAAAACAAACTTATGTACGGGGCGATTACTTTGAAGAGTTATAACCGCTGTGAGAGCCCTAAAAACGGGTTCTCTGTAATCCTTGAGGCAGCGTCTTTTGTCTAGTAAATCTCCTAAGGCCCATCGTTCTTCTTTTGGAATTTGTAAGTCATACTCAACATAATGTAACGCTCTATAATTCTCAGGATATCTATAGGCTTTTGCCCATTCGGCTAGTAAGGTGCTTCCTGATTTATCCATACTCTGTATAAAAATTAATACTTTTCAGCCTTCATTGAACCAATTTCTTTAATACTCATTATGACAAAAAGAGGAAGCAAATTTGTATTTTTTGATACTTTGTCAATGCATTTTTAATAATCACTCTAAAAAAGAACTGGTTTACCATACTCATCGACAATAAAAACTTCGGGTTCTAGTTTTATCTGTTGTGAAGCGTAGACCCGCTTTTGCCATTTGTGAATAAGACGACAGATATCGGCTTGTTTTCCCTGGCCGGTATTTACAAAAAAATTCGCGTGCTCTTTCGCTATTTGGATATCACCAGATCGATCGCCTTTAGCACCCAATGAATCGAGTATTTTACCGGCTAAAAGTCCATTTTTAGGGTCAGGATTTTTAAAAATACAACCACCAGACCTTCCAGCCGGGTATTTTTCCCATCGCTCGGTTAGTAGCTGTTTTGTTTTTTCAAGGGCGGTTTTGGGCAGGTCTTTTTGATAAAGGCCAAAGGTCGCTTTTAGGATAAGCCAGTCGGGGTTTTGTTTAAAAATACTCCCACGATAACCAAAAAGGGCTTTTTTATGACTTATTTTCTGTATTTGTCCTTGTTCGTCTAGATAAGTGATATCGACAACAAAATCGCTCGTTTCTACACCATAAGCCCCAGCGTTTCCTCGGATAAATCCACCAACATTACCCGGAATACCCGAAAGTGAACAAAGATCGGCATAGCCGTATTTATTAGTGGTTTCTATAAGGGTTTGAAAGCTGGCGCCAGCTTCAGCGGTGACAAAGAGCTTTTCTTTAGATTCGGCGGCTTTATCGATATTTTTAAAGGCCGGACAAAAGACGCGTCCTCGAAACCCTTTATCCGAAAAAACGATATTGGAACCTTTTCCCAGAATAACTTTGGGAATATTTTGGGCTATTGTTTCCGCCCAAAGTTCGCCAAGCCCATCCGTATTATTAAGCGTGTAAAATTCATCAGCAGGACCACCAATACCATAAAAGGTCTTTTGTGATAAGGGCGTGTTCAGCAAAACTTCAATCATGATCTTGTGTAAGAAAGGAATGACGCCTGTATTTTAATGAATCGAACTTATAAATAAAGGAAAGCCTGATAAATTTCAACGAATAAATCATTTCCCTTAAGCGACATCTCCAGTAAACTCAGAAAACCATGCATTATTGCGAAGTTTTATTACCAAAAACAAAAAATATTTTTACCTGGAAAACCGATGAGCCTATTTTAGTAGGTGCTCGTGTTCAGGTGACCCTTCGTCGTTCAAAGAAAATAGGCATCGTAATTCGCATAACGGATAAAAAGCCCACCTTCAAAACACTGTCTATTCTTAAAATTATGGAGAATCCTTTTTTGAGTGAGGTGCAATTAGATCAGGCTGCGTATTGGGCAAAAATTTATTTTGTCGATATAGGGAAAATTTTGTCCTTAATGGTCCCAAAGTTTTTTTGGGAAAAAATTGAACCCGTTACCTATGAAAAATTCTATTTTTTAGCCGAAGGAGTAACACTTAAAAGGGCAGGGGATAAACAAAAAGAGGCCATCGCTTTACTGAAATCCCATGGAGGTATTGTGAGAACCGATATTTTAAGCCAAAAAATACCGCTTTCAACCCTTAAAAAC
>JALWQU010000176.1 GCA_026982915.1 Candidatus Altimarinota bacterium
AAGTTGTGGGGAATAAGGCGGGAGTTTGAGTACCTGGATATTGTGAGGGATTTCCAAAAAGACCCCTTCATTATGACAAGGCGCTCCATCCATGACCATGAGTATAATTTCATCAGGGTATCGCCTTATCCATTTCTTCTAAAGAATTGATCTGTTCTCACTCGTCGTCCATTTACCGCCGTTTCCAGTAAACTTATTTGTTTCATACCTTTATTTTACTCCTTTCTTCTATCTTTTCATTTTTTTTATCAGGTTTTCCTATAATTTTAGAGCTGTTTTTCCAGAATGGCTGAATAGTTACGATATTTCTTAGCAGATCATTTTGGGAATTCCCCACCCCACTTTTCCTTTAAATTCGCTATAAATACTCAAATCGTTTATAATGCAAAAAGATGAAAACCTACCTCATAAAAATAGCGCAGAATAACCAAAAAAAAGCGGAAGCTTTTGATGAGGTATTGGTGAACCTTCACGAAACACTCTACGGGAAAAAAATAGCGTTTGAAATCATCGTCATGGGACAAAATATTGGTTTTTGTTTTTCCGCTGATCAGGCTACCGGTGAGGTTGTTGCGGGGCAAATATACGCGATGATGCCCGAAGCCGATATCGTTGAAATCCCCGATTTTACTAAAAATATCGCCAAAAGTGCTAATTTTTACGCCACGGAAATTGGGCTCAAACGAAGTGATCTTTTCCCGATCAAAACCTATGATGCTTTTGATGGTGACTCGCTTTCGGGACTACTCAATGTTCTTTCAAAGTCAATGCCAGGCGAAGGCGTTTGGATTCAAATTGTCTGTCAGACCGAAAAAGATTCAGGATTCCATCATTTTAAGCTTGGATGGCGACGGCGACTGGATAAAATAACCCAGTTGTTCCGAGTGAAATACTGGTTCAAGAAAGGAATCGCGGAGAAATTTGATAAAAAAATAACCGATAAAATTGCCGGAAGAATTTTCAAAACCTCGTTACGAGTAGCTACTTTTTCCTCAGCCCCTCATTATGACCCCAAAATACGCATGCAAGCGGTTTTAGCCGCACTACAAAACTTTAACACGCTTGACCTAAATAAAATCAGCCCCAAACGGGTTGCACGAGGAGTTATGCCGAATCTTATTCCGTTTCGACACCGAAAAATAACCTCTAGCATGCTTCTTTCCACAAAAGAGCTGTCGACCCTTTTTCATCTCCCGAATGAGCTAGAAGTTCCAAATTTATTGCACGTGCTTTCACGAAAGGCCGAACCGCCTTCGGATTTACCCGTTGATAAAAATGACCCCAATATTTCTTTTTTTGGGAACTCTAATTTTCACGGACAATATATCCCGTTTGGGATTAAAAGAGGCGACCGACGACGACATTTGTACACGGTTGGGAAATCCGGTTCCGGAAAATCAAAACTAATAGAACTGTTTGTTCAGAACGATATTAATAGCGGAAAAGGGGTCTGTGTTCTCGATCCACATGGCGATTTAGTCGATAATATTTTGAAAATGATCCCCAAGGACCGGATCAAAGATGTTATTATTTTCGATCCTTCGGATATGCAATTTCCGATCTGTTTTAATCCTTTGGCGGACGTCCCACCAGAGCTAAAAGTCCGCGTGACGATTGGATTTATCGAGATTTTCAAAAAACTCTTTGGGGCCAACTGGACGCCTCGACTAGAGCATGTTCTGCGGTATACAACGCTCGCCTTATTGGATACGCCAGGAACGACCATTTTATCGATTCTGAAGATGTTAACCGACAAAAATTATCGACAAAATATTGTTCGAAATATTCAGGATAATGTCGTGAAAAATTTCTGGGTCAATGAGTTTGCGGGCTGGTCTGAGAAATTCGACAACGAAGCCATTACACCACTTTTAAACAAAGTAGGGCAGTTTGTGTCTACCAACATGATCCGAAATATTGTGGGACAACCGGATAATAAAATTGATTTTCGTGAAGTAATGGACGGTCAAAAAATCGTCTTAATGAAAATTTCCAAAGGGATTCTAGGCGAAGAAAACGCGGCTTTATTGGGCGCTATTGCGATCACAAAGATCTACCAGGCGGCAATGAGTCGTGCTGACATACCAGAAGAAGACCGCGTAGATTTTTATTTCTATGTCGATGAATTCCAAAATTTTGCTACCGACACCTTTGATGAAATTTTGTCAGAAGCCCGTAAATATCGGCTTAATCTAACCATAGCACATCAATTTCTAGGGCAACTTTCTTCTAAAATCAGAACCACCGTTTTTGGGAATGTGGGGTCTATGATTTCTTTTCGTGTGGGTGGAGAAGATGCCAAAGTCCTTGAGGCTGAATACAATCCTCGATTTTCAGAACGAGATATTATCAATTTAGGGGTTCGAGATTTTCACTGTAAAATGTCGATTGATGGGGAGCTTCGAGAAGCTTTTTCTGGAAGAACCTTAGATATGGTTTTCCCGAAAGATAATTTTTCCAAAGAAGTGATTGAGTATTCAAGAAACCACTACGCTCGACCGATAAAAGAGGTAGAAGATATTCTCGATCAGTGGGAAGAAGGTAAGTTTGATCCTGAGTCAGATAAAAAAGGTACTGCCAAAAAAAATCAGTTTGAAGAAGAAGCCGACTTTGAGGCTCCGATAATTTAAGGAAAAATCTACTGCGTAATAAAACTGGTTGCGCCAAGCCAGGCGAGATCAAAAATCGCCTTTTGTGTTCGATAGAGTTCCGGATTCTCTATCAAAACCCCAATTGGTTGTATCTGATTTAAGTCCATAATAGCGATAGAATCAGAAAAAATAGTGATCTCTGATTCGAACAAAAACTCATGCTGCGAAATAAGAAAAATCTCCAACAAACTAGCGTTAAATTCTTTGGGGAAGAATCGTTTTTGAAAATCATCGACCCCCGTCTCTCGAGAAGAAATAAACCGTGTTTTGATCTGTTTTTTCAGGCGTGATTCGAAGTGAGTTTTGAGAAAAGCATGAGAAAACGTCGATAAAAGTTTGAAATTAGAAAAACTCACGACCTCGGAATGCGGCGACTCAAGCATTTGATTAAAAATATTCTGAATCCCCGATTTCCCCTCAAAAAACTGTATTTTAGGCTTACGCGCATTCTTGATACTCAGGGCGGTCAGTTGTGGTAAAATACGGTCTACCAAGTTCATTCG
>JALWQU010000177.1 GCA_026982915.1 Candidatus Altimarinota bacterium
TTTTAGGGACTTTTTTAGACTTTATTTGCGATAACTTTAATTCTCTTTTTTCTAATTCCTACCTATAATTACCGCTTCTCGGGAGGGGGCAGTGAGCAGTTACTAGGCCTATTTCAATTCATAATTATTGTCTTTTGTAGTCGAATAAAATAAAATTTTCCTGTACACTAATCGCACCCATGCTTCCCAAAATACAACAATGGCTCGATCGTGATTATTTTCCCCAAAGGGTCTTACTTTCTGGGGGAGTGAAGCCTTTTGACGAACTGATTTCCATAGCCTCTGCATTACAAGCAGAATCGCCTGAAAAAATTTTGAGTGGGATTTGTCCTGATACGCTGGTACTTCGAAACGAAGGGGCGTTTAAAATTGGGAACAAAGATAATCCGGACAAAGATTCGGCGCGTGGGATGATCCGATGGGCGATGCAAACGCCGGTGAAAAACTACCGCATTGTGATTCTGGAGGATTTTGAACGAACGGGACGAGAAGCGAATAATGCGCTACTCAAAATTTTGGAAGAACCGCCTCCTCGGGTAATTTTTCTCTTTAGCACGCAAAACCATCACCAAATAATGGAAACAATTTTGTCCCGAATGACCGTCGTGCGAGTGCCGCATGATTTTGAGGACTTTAGTATCGATGAAGTAGTCAAAAATTTCCTACAAAGCCCTGATCTGATCGGGAAGTTTCGAACAATTGAAGATCTCGACAAAGAAGCGAAAAAGAAAAAAGACAAACAGGTAATCTTGAAATTCGTCGATGATCTCATCATTCATGCCCGGTTTTTCGTACAATACCAACACTACCTCGAACCCTTATTTGAGGTTCAGGCATCGCTTCACCGAAATCAAAATACTCGTCTCGTCCTCGAGCGGTTTGCGTGCCAGATTACAGAAGCACCAGAAAGCTAAATTACGCCATTGGCAGGATAATAACTTCCGTTTTATCATGCGGAAGACTCGCTCGAGAAACCTTTATCGGATTGTTCTCGTTTGTTTTGGCGCCCATAATTTCTACCATTTTCGGGAAAAAGCTTGGATCACCACCCAAAATAACCATTCGTGGTTCTACTTTTTCAATAAGTTCTTTGGCTTTCTTTTCGGGGAAATCTTCCGAAAGACTGATGTAAGCTATATCAATGCCATCGCCTAATTCTTCTAGCAGGCTGACATTGGGGATTTCCTTGAGCGCCCCAAAGTGGACATTCGTAATATCTTCCATGATCACTCGGTAGGCGACATTGGTGTTATTATCGGTATAAAATCCATTGATTAATGCACCTGCAATTTCAAATTCTCCGGGAAGTTCGAGTGTTTTTTTGACCTCGGCTTTATGCTTCATGCCCTTAGTTGAGATCATGGCGAAATCCGCCGTTTCACTCGCTTCAGCCGATGGGTTAAATAAACATTTTATGTTTTTACTCTCAAGGGTAAAATATTGGTCATCGTGGAATTGAATTTTCATAGGATTTATTCTAAGTTGTTTCCTGCGCACTCTAAATTATTTACAAAAAAAGGTAAAATGAAAACCCTCATAAAGAAATCCGCTCATAATATCGAAACCTCCGAGTGTATCGCCAAAGAAATAGCCGATATCCTGAAAACAGCGGGTAATTTTTCGGTTTTTCTTGAGGGCGGACTGGGCGCGGGAAAAACTTTTTTGGTACGCACGATACTGCAAGACTTGGGTGTTTCGGTGCCGGTAACCTCGCCTACTTACACCTATGTCAATGAATACGAAGCCAATGGAGTTGCCTATGCTCATTTTGATTTTTATCGACTCGATTCGCCAGAAGCCTTTTTTACCAAAGGATTTGAGGAAATAGCCGCCGACCCTCATATCGCTTGTTTTTCCGAATGGGTTGATAAAATTCCTGATTCAGCACAAGCGGGATTCTCAGGGAAAAAGTTTGTGATTCGTGTGGAGTTTGGGGTCGGGGCTGGTATGCGAAAAATTACTTTTTTATCGGTTTTTTAGTCTATTCTACCGAATCCCAACTCTCAGTATCGTAATTCCAAATAGAACTTAACTCTGGATAGTCTTCAGGATTAACATTCGCTTTAGTTTTAATACCCGTAAGACTAGTGAGCTCTTTTGGGATTTCTGTTACAGAGTCCGCTATTAATCTTTCGAGATTAACAAGTTCTTTTGGAATCTCTGTTATTGAATCAGCATCTAGCCGAGTAAGACCTGTAAGCTCTTTCGGAATTACGGCTACTGAATTGGCGGCGAGGTGTTTAAGATTAACAAGTTCTTTTGGAATCTCTGTTGCTGAGTTAGCGTATAGAGAGACAAGATTAACAAGCTCTTTGGGGATAGCTTTTGCTGAATTGGTATATAAGTGATTAAGATTGATTAGTTCTTTTGGAATCTCTGTTGTTGAGTTAGCGTATAGAGAGGCAAGATTAACAAGTTCTTTGGGGATAGCTTTTGCTGAACTAGCGAATAGTTGAGTAAGGTTGATTAACTCTCTTGGAATCTCTGTTGCTGAGTTGGCACTTAAAATAATGAGTTTTGTTAGCTCCTTTGGGACTTTTGTTATTGAATTAGCGCATAGATCAACAAGATTAACAAGCTCTTTAGGAATCTCTGTTGCAGAATTGGCGCTTAAAATAATGAGTTTCGTTAGCTCCTTTGGGACTTTTGTTATTGAATTAGCATTTAGATGAGTAAGGTTGACTAGTTCTTTTGGGATTTCTGTTGCATCTTTTATTGTTAGATGAGTTGTGGTCTCGATATTATACTTTTTCCCTTCAACAACAACGAATTGGGGTGCTACTTCTGGGGAGAGGGCTTTTACCACACCTTCTACATCTGTAGCAACGGGGGCTGAAACGATAGCAAGAGAGAGTGGATCAGTCTGATCTATATTATCTTCTTCATTTAGCTGTATTGCGTTGTTTTTTCCGTTTTCGAAATCTGAGTCGTCCATTGTTCTGTTGTTTTAAATTGAAAATTAAATTCTCAAGCATTGCAGTTCTAAACTAATAACAAAAAAAAGCAAGTACTTTCCCATCTTAAAAGTCTTAAGAATTTAAAACAAAAAAGCTAAGAAAAGGCTTAAATAAAAGGAAAAAGCGAGTAAAATAAAGAACGAAAAGTAATATTTTAACTCTCTTTTTCCCATGAACAAACTACTATCG
>JALWQU010000178.1 GCA_026982915.1 Candidatus Altimarinota bacterium
GTCGTACATTTCGTCGAGCTTTTCGTTCTGCGGCAGTCGTATCTCCCACATGCTCAAATCCACCTTTATTTCGGTTGAGAAACTTAACACGATTTCGAGCCGCTGGCGTGTAGTTTTTTCGTGTCAAGGCTTTGAATGTCCCTCTTTTTTTAGTTATTCTTTTAGGCGTATATCGATTTTTTACACGCTTTATCCCCGCACCACGGTTATAAAGTTTTCGAGCTTTTTGTTTCGTGTGCTTGCGTGAGCCTTTATCAAAATGACGACGGGCAATACGTTTTTTCATGCGATCTTCAAGACTTTTCCCAAAGGTCGGATCTTTTACGATTTCACAAGAGGGGACAACTTTCCAGGTATCAGGAACTTCACATGGCGTTGGGAAAGTCTGACATTGACCGGAAGGACTTACGGCTGTTTGTGTTACTTGTAGGCAAGCAAGATCATCCCTTTGGGCTTGTACGGTAAGACCAAAACAGAAAAAGGCCGAAATCGATAGTATTTTTTTCATTGAGAGATTGTTTATTTATTTTTATTTACTTTCTATTGAGTCTTTTTAGACGAAGACGCTCTCGAAGGGTTAATTTTTTGGTTGTTTTTTGGGTACTACTCGTTGTGGTATGAGTAATCCCCGCCTTTTTTTCGAGATCAAGAAGCTCTCGTTGTAAGGCTTTTATTTTGGCCTTAAGGGCTTTTATTCGACTCTTTATATCTCCAGAATTAGTCGTTGTTGTGGTTGAGGTTTCTGTACTGGTGGTTGTCGTAGAAGTTGTTTCTGTTTCGCCAACGGTAACCGTAAAATAAGATCTTTTTTCAATTTTTTTAATATTTCGACTAGCACGGTTATTAATCGTTCGATCGATGGCTGGAATGGTTTTGAAGGCCTTAACAGGGCTTTCCCCAAAAACCTTTCGAGAGCTTTCTAACTCTTTATAAAAAGCACCCTCTGCATAATACTGTGTATTAGGGGTAAGCCCTTTTAGTCGAGTGGTTATTACCCCTCGTTTAGCCGTGAAAATCTTAATAGGATCTTTCATGTCAGCGGTGCTGGAAACCTTAATCTGGAAACCATCATAATCACTATTGATCATTTTTGTGGGTCTAGACCAAGAAAGATCTACAAACGTATCAAAGGGAACCGATCGTAGTTTTCCAAATTGCCAGTCAACCGTTGCTTCGGTTGAGCTACTAGTGTTATTAACAATAACGGGGTCCGTGATAGTAATTTCTTCCGTTGTTATGACATTAGAGGCGGTTCTTTTCCACTTCAGCATCTTTGAACCATTAGCGAGTGTTTTTTTATAACCATCCTTTTGGTAGGAATAAACTCTGAAATAGTAATTTACATTGGGTTCAAAACTATTGAGACGTACGAAAATACTGTTTTCGGCTTTATAAAGTTTAGCCGGCTTGTTGATGTGAATATTTGACTGTCGATCGCTCCATTGTATGGCGTATCCATCAGATTCAGCCAGTGTTTCACTATCAGCGGGACTCCAGCTGATATTGAGACTTCGCTCATCGTTAGTCGGTTCAGCTTTTAGGTTGGTAAGACTGGCAGCAAAACTTAGCCCAGGAATAAGTATAGAAAGGGCTAAGACTGAAATGTGTGGACGAAAATAGTTCATGATTATGGTTTTTATTATTTTTTTAAAATATTAGGCTTTGTCTAAAATTTGGTCAAGTTCATTTTTTAAGAATCGAGTGCCGGAATGTTCATTGCTAGTTTGCCAAAAAGGCCAAATAACGAAAACCGCTTTTCCTTTTACTTTACTGATCTCTATATAAGGACTTCGTTCGGCAAAACAGCCACGACTGAAACACTGTCGTGCATCAGAGCTGTGATCTCGGTTATCCCCAAAGACAAGAATAT
Source organism: Candidatus Altimarinota bacterium (assembly GCA_026982915.1). Taxonomy (GTDB): domain Bacteria; phylum Patescibacteriota; class Gracilibacteria; order UBA4473; family UBA4473; genus JALWQU01. The sequence goes on from JALWQU010000178.1 coordinate 1,871, forward strand.
GACCTTCTGGAACTTTGAATTCTTCTGTAGCAGAACGGGTCTGTCCTTGATTTCGTGGAGAAAGATAGGATTCAGGAAGTGGGAAGTTTGTTACCTTGTCATTCGTAAGATAAACTTTTCCATCCTTTACATTGATTGTGTCTCCAGCTACACCAATAACACGTTTAATATAAATATCACGGCCTTTTGCCGCATATGGAGCCTTGAAAACAACGATTTCGCCTCGTTTAGGATCTCTTACGAAATTATAAACCGCCTCATTGACAAAGATGAACTCTCCTTTGTCATTCTTACAGGCATTATTTAAAAAATTAAGCGTCGGACACATAGAGGGACCCGAAACCTGAAAAAACTGAAAGATAAAAAATCGTATAAAGAGGACAATCGAGAGTAGGACAACAAGTTCTATCGAAAAGCTTTTCCAGCTTTGTGCGTCATCTTTAAAAAATCCCATGGGTTTTAAGTTTATTGAAATAGAGTGAAAATACTCTAGTTTAAGACTTTTTAAAAGGCAAAATTTTTTATCGTCACCTCATTTTTAATAAAAGTAGTATTCCTCAATATTTACAGTATTCCTTCAATTGATTTGTCTTGCTACTTTGTTTTACGTGGTATAAAATGATCGGATTTTTTAAAAAAACAAAAAATGGGTGACTTTAAATTTGGTAAACTAAAAAAGAAAAAAGCCGTATGGAGGGAGATTGTGAGTTTCTGTCTTTTGGTGGTAGGGGTTTGGGGCGGATTACAGGTAGCCATGAATTATTCAGCTTATGCCGAGATCGCTTCATTTCGATACCAAGATATGCAGGTTTCGGTGATTTCTGATATAGAAGCTATGCAAGAGCAGGTAAGAAAGCAAAAACAAGAACATCCGAAACGACGTGTACGGAAATCCAGTAACCCGACGCGTCTTGCTAAATTAGACGAAGCAAAAGACGATACGATTGTTTTTCATAATACAACTTTGAAACCCAAAAATCAGGCGAAACTTGTTTTTAAAAAAATGCCGGTTTATCCGTCAGATAACCGTTTAGTTATTCCTCGAATTGGTAAGAATGTACCTCTTATATCGGTACCAAAGCATCGTAATTGGAAAAAACTCGAATCAACGATACAAAAAGGGCTTCAAAACGGGGTAGTCGTTCATCCTGTTTCGACGACACCGGGGAACTTTGGGAATTTTTTCCTGACAGGGCATTCTTCTTATTACGCTTGGGATAAAGGACGGTTCAAGGATGTATTTGCCTTATTGCACGAAGTAAAACCAAATGAT
>JALWQU010000179.1 GCA_026982915.1 Candidatus Altimarinota bacterium
CATCCCAACTTATGGTATTGAAGACATCAAAGGTTTGTCTAAAGTTTTTACGGGATTTAGTTATGATGATAACGATTTTTTCTATAATATCAATAACAGTTGTGGCAGTGGCAGCACCTGTTTTGTCTTACGTCAACCAATTAAATTATTCCCAGAATACCATTCGCCATTAGAGAAAATCTTTTTAGGATTAAGAAGCAATGTTGGAGTTAGTAAAGATATATTAACTGATTATGAAGAAAAAAAGGCTAAAATTGAAGCCGATATTACGCTTCAGCAAGAACAGCTTGATGAAGAAAAGCGTATTTTTGATGAGAAAAAATTGGCGGTTCAGGATTTTGCGTCTTCGTATGGGGAATCAATGCAGTATGTCGGAGATAAAACTAAGGAAACGGTAAAAATTGCTGAGAGAGAACTGGCAAAACTAAAATCAGCTTTAGCTCAAATAAAGGCTCTAACAGCCCCAAAGAAAGGAAAGGATAGACGAACCTTTCAGCAGGTGGCGGCACAATTTGGGATTACGGATCCTACGGCGGACGGTGTTTTCGGAGAGTACCGAAATACCCCACAACGAAGACACGGAGGTCCAATCGTTTCAGGGCAACCTTATATGGTCGGGGAAGCTGGACCGGAATTATTTATCCCGAGAAGTTCCGGTCGTGTTATTTCGAATCAAGTGGTCAATAACCAAACAACAAGCCCCAATATAACGGTTCAAATTGATAATGTTAACGCCAATAATTCGGGGGATGTGGACCGATTGACGGATGTTATCGTGGAAAAGCTGACTTATAATCTAAAACTATCACAAAAAGGAATATGATTGCTGGTAAAAACGCTTATTTAACCTCATTGTATGGAGCAAGTGCTACGGCCTTACTCCATCCTAGATCTGATGGTATGATCGATCTTACAGATTCGGGGCAAATAGCCTTTGACGGTCATATTTTGACGAACCTCATGTGCGTAAATATTTTTCATCCTGACGAAACCGCTAATCGAGAAGTTTCACGGTTTGATGTACCAAGGCGATCGGGTCGGTCAATCTTGAGTGATTTCCGACGACAAAAAGGGATTTCTCTTCGGGGTCATGTTTCCGCTGACACAAAAGAGTTATTGGATCTTAAAATCAGAACCATAAAAAGCTATCTACGAAAAAAAGAGTCATGGTTTCAGTATTTCGATGGAGGTAAGGAAGTAGTCGCCAAGGCTACTTGGGAAAATGGGGATGCTTTTAACCGAGAAGAACACTGGAAAAATACTTTTGCGAATGTTTCCCTAGATTTTATGGTTGCTGATCCGTGTTTTGTTATGGATAAAAAGGCGTTATCGGTATCTTATTTCGATACGGAGGCTTTGGTTTTTAACGAGGAGTTTATCACCGAAGGAAATGTTGACGAAATGTTGCCCGTCTTCATCTTTGTTTTTTCATCGATCTCAAATCCGGTAAAAATAACCATTGAGAACCTTACTACGGATGAATTGATTGAAGTCTCTATCAGCTCGGTTGTGGCTGGGGATGTTTTGAAATTTGACTCAAATACCTATGAAGTACGCCTCAATGGTGGTGATCCTTTGGATTACGAAGGGTTTCCTTTACAGTTTTTCGAGGGGGCTAACTCGTTTCGTGTAACCGTAGACGCTGATAGTGTTAAGTATGATCTTACGGTTAAAAATAAAAATTATTATCTTTAAAAAATGACCGATATAAAAACGATTCCGATAGCGATAAAAGATATTGCTGAAAGTCAGCTTGAAGCTGGTGTAAGTGCTTCAGCGACAACAATTCTTTTGAATACTGGGGATGGGGCTAAGTTTCCCGACACAAAGAAAGGCGACTGTATTGCGGGCGGAAGCGCGACCCTTCTGAAATCTGTTGGGATTGGGGATTTAGTAGCGGAAAATGATCTTATCTATAACCTAACAAAAGGCGAATCAGCGGTTGTTCGATCGGTTTCGACAGATCAGGTTACCACGACCAAGTTGGGAAATGGAGCTACATGGGCTACGGATGATGTTTGGACGAAAAATCCGTTTATCCTAACACTTTTTAAAAAAGTTGATGGTGTTATTACGACCTATGAAAAGATACTCATTCATTCTCGATCGACAGATTCTTTGTTTTGTCTGCTCGCGAATAGAGGCTTTTCAGGAACAACGGCTCAGTCTTGGGAGGCTGATGACTTCGCTTCGTTATTTGTTGAAGACAAGGGGGTTAGTGAGCATTTTAACCGAATAACCAAAAATGAACGGCTTATTGATGATGTTCTTGATAACGATGTTACGATTGGTGGATTAAAAACCTTTACGACATTACCACAAAGTACCGTCACGCCGTCAGATTCTAAGGATTTGATCACAAAGCAATATTTTGATGATAACAGCGGTGGAGTTTGGGCTCATATTTCAACTACGACCGTTTCGTCTTCTGTTTCTAGTGTTTCGATTTCTATACCTAGCGGATACAAGGAATTTATGATTAAATTTAGAGGCATAGAAGTGCAATACGGTTCATACTTAGTTTTTGCTCCGTCCGTTGATAGTGGTTCAATTTCTTATGCAAGTATTCTTAGATATGGAAGTAATTTAAATACAACTAGGAATATATTTAATAATGTAAATACCTATGCGTATGCAAAATTATGTTCAGGGTCAACTAATACATCAGAAATAGGTGGTATGGACGGGGAGATGAGTATTCAAATAGCCACAAAAGGAACAACGGAAACAATGCGTGGAACATCTGTTTGCACTTATGGCGGAGATAAAACACATATATATTACGATGAATCATTTTTTAGGATTTTTAGTGATGCTGGACAAGTGTTTGATAATTTTATTTTCAAGCACCCAAGTGGTTACACAATTGACGCAGGAGACTTTGAACTATACGGAATACCTAATTAAAAAAACATGAAACAATACAAACTCGTAGACGGCGAAAAGATAGAGCTAACAGCTCAAGAAATTGCAGAAAGGGAACAGGCGATTATTGACGCTCAACCCGAAATTGAGGCACAGAAACTTTTTGATAAAAAAGCAGAAGTTAGAGCGTTTATTTTGTCACGGTATTCAGAAACAGGCCAACAAAACATGAGTACGAAAGCAATTAGT
>JALWQU010000180.1 GCA_026982915.1 Candidatus Altimarinota bacterium
CGGATGACCAAAGTACAACAAAAAATATCTGGCTGTTTTCGGTCGTGGGATGGGGCTGAAACTTTTTGTAGAATCCGGTCTTATTTGGCTACTTGCAAGAAAAATGGGGCTACGGCTTCTCAAGCGCTGACCTGTTTATTTGATAAAAATTCTCATTGTCCTATATTTGGGACTGAATAGTTACGATTATTTTTAGATAAAAGTTTTACATCATCAACCGCTTGTAAAAATTCCTCATAATTTTTCTTGAGTTTCTTTTTATTAATAGTATAGTCCTTAGTTGTTTAGTCCCGAACAGAGGGAATCTAAATTTTTAATAAAAAGATCCGGTTGGATTCTAAACTTATTTTTCAAAAAATCAAAAGGAGAAAGTCTTTTAAGCGCCGAAAGTTTTTTTTGAGCGATTGTAGTAAGTGAGGAAATCTTGAAGATTTACCTTAAATTGATCTACATTTTGGTACTCAAACATCTTGATAGTAGCGTCTTTGAGGGTCTTATTCATACGTTCGACCTGACCATTTGTCTGAGGAGAAAAGAATTTTGTGAGTTTGTGTTTGGTATTTTTTTGTTCACATTTTTCTGTGAATGGGTGTTTCTTGTTTTTGGGGAGTGATAGATAGGTGAATTGAAGTCTATTATCGGTGAGTATTCGATGGATTTTATACGGGAAAAACTTAAATACATAGTCCAAAAAACTCAGCGCTGATTCCATTGTTTTATTTTCGTAAAGTTCATCCACATATAGTTTTGATATTCGGTCTATAGTCACAAACAATGAATATTTCTTTTTTTGAAACCAAAAATCAGTGATATCAATATGTAAAAACCCTATTTCATAGGTTTTAAATTTTTCTACTTTTCGTTTTGGGTTCAACTCCTCTGGCAGGGAGCTTATGAAGTCGAAAGATGTTCTAATGGCGTAGATGGTTTGGTGGATTAGTCTTTCCCTAATGGCATCTCGTTTATTTCCCCTCCATTTCCTGTAGCCAGAAATTAAAAAATAAATAGAGTTTAAATCGATTTATTATTTCCCATAAAAAATGAAAAAACCCACTGAAATTTTCCTGAAAGACTACCAAAAGCCAGACTTTATCATCCCCACGGTTCAACTTTTTTTTGATATTTACACCGATCACACCCTTGTTCGAAATGTTTCAACCTTTCGGATAAACCCCGAAGTATCAACGAAAGCCACCACCCTTACGCTCCATGCAGAGAATATGGATATTCAATCGGTGAAAGTAGACGGTGATAGCCGTGATATCGTGTACAATACGGACGAAAAAACACTGACCATTGAATCCGTCCCTGAATCCTTTACACTTGAGACTATCGTCAAGATTTTGCCTCACGAAAATAAAGAACTAGCCGGGTTGTATAAATCAGACGCGATATTTTGCACGCAGTGTGAACCACTAGGATTTCGTCGGATTACGCCGCATCTCGATCAACCCGATATTATGTCGGTGTTTACCGTAAAAATAACCGCTGATAAAAAAACATTACCGGTGCTTCTTTCCAACGGGAATCCTCTTGAGAAAGGAGATTTAGATGATAATAGGCATTTTGTATTGTGGGAAGATCCGATCCCTAAGCCTAATTACCTTTTCGCGCTTGTGGCGGGGGATCTCGTCATGAAAGAAGATTCGTTTACCACGATGTCGGGGAAAAAAGTACCGCTCCGAATTTTTACCGAAGAAAAAGATAAAGATCGCGTAGATCACGCTATGGATTCGCTCAAAAAATCTATGAAATGGGATGAAGAACGATTTGGTCGTGAATACGATCTTGATATTTTTATGATTGTGGCCGTGGATGCCTTTAATTCCGGTGCTATGGAAAACAAAGGGTTGAATATTTTTAATACCTCGGCGATTCTCTGTGATCCAAAATCATCCACTGATGCGAATTATAAATATATCGAACGAGTAGTAGCGCATGAGTATTTTCATAACTGGACGGGGGACCGAATTACTTGCCGAGACTGGTTTCAGCTCACGCTCAAAGAAGGGCTCACCGTCTTCCGAGATGCTGAGTTTTCCGCCGACATTGGTGATCGTGATGTGAAGCGAATTCAGGATGCGGCATATCTCAAGGAATATCAGTTTTCCGAAGATTCGGGCCCTATGGCGCATCCGATAAAACCAGCTTCTTTTATCCAGATTGAGAATTTTTATACGCATACCGTCTACGACAAGGGATCCGAAGTTATTCGTATGCTCATGACTTTCCTCGGGAAAGACGGGTTTCGAAAAGGTATGGATAAATATTTTGAATTATTTGATGGGAAATCGGTGACCACCGAAGACTTTATCAAGGCTTTTGAGATCACTTCAAAACGAGATTTTACCCAGTTTAAAGCTTCTTGGTACGCTCAAGCCGGAACACCTGAACTTTCGTTTACCGAGAATTTTAACGCGGACAAAGAAACCTATACGCTGACCTTTACACAAAAAAACAATCATCCAACGGCAAAAAATCCATACCATTTTCCGATTAAATTCGGATTACTAGACGCTGCTACGGGTAAAGTTTTGGAAACAGGGACTCTGGAGATGACCGAGTACACGCAGTCTTTTGATTTCAAGATGAAGGCAAAACCGGTTCCCTCTCTATTACAAGGATTTTCAGCTCCGGTAAAACTGATGACGGAACTCGGGATCGAACGAGACCTATTCTTATTTCAGTATGATACTGATGCTTATAATCGGTATGATGCGGGACAACGGCTTGATCGTCGGTTGATTATGGATGTGCGGAATAATACGAATACAAAAATACCACACCAAATCCTTGAAAGCTATCGATCCATCTTGGTTTATGAAAATCTAGGGGAAAGTTTTCGTGCCGAATGTCTCCATCTTCCGGGATTGTACGCGCTCGCTTCAACCGAATCTATTTATGATTATGAAGGCGTTTACCACGCTCGTGAAAAATACGCACGGGCTATTGCGGATTATGGGGAAGCTGATTTTTTGGCCATTTATAAAAAATACGCCACAGAAGCGTATTCAAAATCAGACGAATCTATGGCGAGACGAACGCTCAAAAATGCAGCACTTACCTATCTCTCTTACGCAACCAAGGATTATAC
>JALWQU010000181.1 GCA_026982915.1 Candidatus Altimarinota bacterium
TTGGGGCCTCTGATGGATCATTGAGTGACACCGCCTTATCGGAGGTTTTTGGAGTTCCTTCTGCGTCTTCTATTTCTTGCGCATCATCTTCCACTATCGTGTCTTCTTGGTAGATACCAATATTAACCATAAGCCTGTAAACTTGTTCCATTACGACTGATCGATTTGGTTTCAAAGACCCATCAAAGGTTTCATAGCTTGCCCCATGAGGTAATGAATTTCTATAATCCAAAGCTCTAACATAACGGTCAAACCATGATTCATTGGGGCTTGTTTTAGCAGAATCAAGCTCAAAAGCCTTGACGAGTATTTTGGCAATTTCTGCTTGGTTTATTGGCTTTTCTGGATAAAAAAGACCATCTTCATAACCTTTTACCCAACCTTTCTCTTTAGCCGTTTCCACAAAATCATAAAACCATGCCTCCGCTGGAACATCCTCAAATGACGGTTCAACCGTTGGGACAATAGTTGTCTCCGTAGCCCGTACTAAAATTTTACAAAATTCAGCCCTATTTATCGTTTCCAAAGGACTAAAACTGCCATCGGCATTTCCCTCGATAACATAATCATTTTGTAATACTGATATAGCTTTACCCGCCCAAATAGGTATGTCTGACTGATCCGTAAACACAGTTGATTTTGCCTGAACGGTAATAACCCATAAAAAGCTCAATCCCAATCCTAGTAGTTTTTTCATTGTTTTAGTGTTTTATTTTTTTCTTCAATTTTTTCTAAACTATACCGCTCAAAATAAAAAAAACAACTATCCTATAAATCATCCTCCATTTCCTCACTCACTATCTCTGTTCGACCATAATCAGAACCAAAACGCTTATTCGTTTCTAGAAACTTAACCCCGTAAATTTCACTAATCCAAAAATAAAACATTTCTACCGCGGCATTACTCCCATTTAAAAACCCTAGTAACAAGGGGAAAGCGAGTAAAGTAAGCATTATAGGACTTTTATCCGCCAAAAAAGACGACCAAAAAACAAATAAGCCTAATCCCAAAACCGCCCCATAAAGGCTTACAAAGGCATAGTTTGAAGTACTTAAAATTTCTGAAACGAAAAAAGTAAAAAGTCCCATAATAATCACATGCGTAATAGACGAAACACCAATACCTGTGGCTCCATAGATGCTACCTAGAATTAAATAAATCGGAATAAAGAGGAATAAAATCAGTAAATTCCCAAAAAATACATGGGTCAAGGTTGTTGATCTATAGGGGTATCGTTCCCCCATAGTAGTATTAATAACACAGAAGACCAGATTCGCTACCAATCCAGAGAGGAAGATGGAAATAAGTACAATCGGAATAAAAAGTGGGTGAATCGGTGTCGCCTCACTCACACTAAACCCATTATCAAGTACCTCAACTCGTTGTGAATCCATAAGAATATCTCCTACAATTGTCCAAGTGAAAAATAAAATAACCCCCATTACTATTGACCCCAAAGCACCCGCCCAAATGCCGCCAAGAAAGCGAAAGAAAACGCCAGAAATAGTTGTAACCGGAACAAATGAACCTTTTTCCATATTTATATTTATTTTTTCTTATTATTCTATCACAGAAATAAAAAATACTCTAGCTTTTTGGGTGAATATTATCTAAACGTTTTAGGATACATTCAGCGGTGTTACGAAGCTCATCAACAATGGACACTTTTCCAATAGCCTTTAGAAAATCTTTTTGATATAAACTCGCGGCCTTGGCTACAATTGGTAGATCTGGCATCATTGATCGAACCTGCTCAACAATTCTTACCATTTTTTCTTCCTGTGGTATCGCTACAACTAAACATCGAGCCTCTCCAATATTAACACGACTCAGTATTTTTTTCTTAGCCGCATTCCCAAGGATTATATGATCTTTATTGTAACGCCCCTCTTCTACCAAAACATGATCACGCTCAATGATGACGTAAGGTATATTCGCCTCTTTTAAATGATGGACGATCCTTTTACCAAGCGCTCCATAACCACAAACAATCACGTGATCAATCGTACTAAAAGGCGGTAACAGTGACTCATCATTATCATCTTTTTTCCTGATAAGCCAGCTCGTAATAACCTGTGTTTTAGCAAAAACAAAAGGTGTAAGCACCATTGAAAAAATAATCGCTATTATGAGTAATTGATTCAGATGTTCATCCACAAAAAGGTTGTTAATCTTCGCTAATTCAAAAATAACAAAAGAAAACTCCCCTACTTGTGCCAATATTATAGCGGTTTTTAGGGAGGTCTGCGTTCTATACCCAATATTCATAATAATAAAAATGATTAAGGCCTTTATCAGAATAACCAACACCAAAATAATCAGAATATGGCCTATATTTGCCGGAATAAAAAACACATCTAGTTGAAGTCCAACTGTTACAAAGAAGATCCCCAGCAATAAGTCTCGAAAAGGAATAAGATCCGCTTCAATCTGATGCTTATACTGTGTTTTGGCAATGGCTAGTCCCGCCAAGAAAGCTCCCAATGAGTAAGAAAACCCAAAACTACTCGTCAGCTGAGACACCCCAATAACGATAAAAAGAATCGCTGTTATAAAAATTTCATCTGACTTTGTGCTCACGATCATCTTTAAAAATGGCACGATGAGATATCGACCACCAATAAGAAAAATAAGGCTCAAAATAAAAGCGCTCATAATAGTATCTTGTAAAATATGTGTCCCCGATTCACCAATAGCGCTGAAAATGGTGATCAACACCAACACCGGAATAACAATAATATCCTGGAAAAGTAACACTCCAAGGGCATTTTTCCCATAAGTTTTATGGAGTAATTTATTTTCGCTTAGTAGCTTTAGGACAATGGCGGTCGAAGAAAGTGATAACCCAATACTGATAATAAAGGCTGAAATAATCGCAATATCAAAAATATAAAAAGCTATTACGAAAAAAGTAACCGAGGTAACCAAAACCTGAGCCGCCCCATAAACAAAAACTTCTTTTTTTATAGATTTCAATTTATCAATCGAAAATTCCAGACCAATCGTAAACATCAAAAAAGCAATCCCAAACTCTGCCATAGTATCTAACCCCTCAACTCTATCC
>JALWQU010000182.1 GCA_026982915.1 Candidatus Altimarinota bacterium
TTTTAAAGGTGCTGAGAATCTGGATATATCTTCGGTGAAATTATTCAATGGTGAGGCTATTTTTAGAGGTTCTAGAAATATTGATCTGTCTTCGGTGAGAGTTTTTAATGGTATGTCTAATTTTAAATATTCTAAAAATATTGATCTATCTTCCGCGAGAATGTTTAATGGTGAGGTTAGCTTTGAATGGGCTAAATACATCGATCTATCCTCGGTGAAATTGTTTAATGGTTGGGCTATTTTTAGAGGCTCTAGAAATATTGATCTGTCTTCGGTGAGAGTTTTTAATAGTAGGGCTGATTTTAAGTATTCTAAAAATATTGATCTATCTTCGGTGGAGGAATTTAATGGTTGGGCCGACTTTTCAAATGCTGAAAATATTGATCTATCTTTGGCAGAAATCTTTAATGGTGAGGCTATTTTTGAAGACTCTAGGAATATTGATCTGACTTCTTCAGAAGTATTTAATCATGGAACTAATTTTCACAAGGCTTGGGGTATTATTACTTCCCATGAGAAGGAATATGTAAGCCTTTCAAGGGCTTGGGAAATTATTACCTCTGATGACTATATAGGCTTTAAATCTAATAAACAAAAGAGCTCTATTCGAAAAGAAATTGATATGCATCTTGAATACGGTCGTATTGGTCGTTTTATTAGTAAATTTATACTACCTATGAAAATAATTGATTCGAATTCCGATATTGATGAAGAAATAGAGATGTTTATGAAGGATTATGAGGAATGGTTGTGTAACCAGACGGGAATTCGGAAGTTTGTTATGGATATTCAAAAGATTATTTCTAATGTTTTAAAAAAAGAAATATCCGATAATAATTCATACAATGCATTTTTAGAAAACCTCAAAACGATACTTGCAGATGAAGAGTTTGAAGATATTCGTGAGGAGTCTATTCAGGCGATAACACAGGAACAAGAACGACGACTTTCGAGTCAAGTAGCGGTTTATTAGAACCTCATGGGAAAATTGAGAAAAATGTCCTTTTGAACTTCAAATACTATAGAGGCGCTGAAGGATCTCTTCTGAAAGCCACGAGATTCTTCGCCATTTTTGGTTGTACTACGGGCTCAGGATGACGGGTTTTTGAATATATTGTAATACTAAAAAAAGACCTGATTTTTACCGGTCTTTTGCTTTGTTTTTTTGTAGAGCCTTTAGCTCAAGAATTGTTTCTTTTTGGCAACAGCTCGATAGGCTTCTCTTGAAATAGCCGCTTCTCGTACTTTTTTCTGCGTTGGTTTTTGCTTAAAATATCGAAGTGATCGAAATTTAGGCAGAAGTTTTCTTGATTTAACGTGTCCAGAGAACCGTCTTAATAAACGCTCACCTGATTCGCCAGCTTGCTTGATTACTTTTATCATAATTTTTATAGTGAAAATACGACCGTATTTTATGAGGAAGTATAGGGGCTGTCAAATGTTTAGCCTGCTTTTTTGGTTGTAAGTATTCACGGAAACTTATAAGATCCCTGTAAAAGTTAATAATTTTAGAAAAATGTCTTATTTTCAAATAGAAGGGGGGAATAAATTATCGGGAACGGTCATGATACCAGGTGCCAAGAATGCCGCTTTAAAAATGTTTTGTGCGGCCTTGCTGACAACCGAAACCTGTCGTCTTACAAATGTTCCGGATATTTCTGATTTGCGAATTTTGGCCGATATTTTTCGTAAAATTGGGGTAAAGGTCGAATGGGATAAGTCACGTAAAATTGTGGAGATTACCGCTAAGAATATAGACGTAAAAAAATTAGTCGATTGCCCTGAGGTGATGAAATTTCGAGCCTCAATCCTTATGATGGGGCCTTTGTTGGCGCGTTGTGGCGCTTGTGAAATATTAAAACCAGGAGGGTGTGTGTTGGGGGCTCGACCCAATACAATTCACATTGATGGATTTAATACACTCGGAGGGGATGTTTTTGAGGATGATACGAAGATATCAGGGACCTTCTCGGGTGAAAAATTTGCCAATAAGCGTATTCTTTTGCCAGAAGCTTCGGTGACGGGTACGGAGAATCTATCGATTTTTGCAGCAGGAGTAGCGGATGAGATTGAAATTTATTTTGCAGCGTCAGAGCCTGTTGTTGGAGGAACACATCGAATGTTGGTGGGAATGGGAGCGGAAATATCCGGTATAGGGACCCACCATCTAAAAATAAAAGGAAAACACTGGAAAGAGCTCAAGGGCGGTACTTTTGAGATTCCTCCAGACGGTATACTGGCAGGTACTTATGCTATTGCGGCGATCCTTACAGGCGGTGAAATGCAAATTAAAAACGTTGATCATTTTGAACTTTTTTCTTTTTATGGATTACTGAAGCGTGCCGGTGTTGATTTTGAAATGAACGGGAATGTTCTAGCCATAAAGCCTCAAATCAAAAAGCTCGTGGCTATTCCAAAGATTCAAACGGCTATTTTCCCAGGATTTGCCTCGGACTTACAAAGTCCTATGGGGCTACTGGCGACTCAGTGTGAAGGGACTTCTATGATTTTTGAAACCCTCTACGAAGGAAGACTTACCTATCTCAATGAGCTAGAAAAAATGGGGGCGAAAGTTACTTTTCTCAATGCTCATCAGGCAAAAGTAACCGGTGTCACTGATTTGAAGGGGGCCGAAGTGCAAAGTTGGGATTTACGAGCGGGGGCGACCGTTGTTTTGGCGGGGCTGATTGCTAAAGGCACGACAAAAGTTACCAATATTGAGTATATTGATCGTGGTTATGAATATTTTGTGGAAACCTTACAGCAACTTGGGGCTGATATTCAACGAGTAGACTAGTTTTACCAGGTAAATTCTTTGGCAATTTTTCCGATAAGCGGGATTTCTTTTTTTTGTCCGGTAAATCCTAGATAAATACCATAACAAGACACGATTATTATAAAAAGCTTGAGCAGGATAAAAATAGGGTAGGCAATAGTAACCAAGAGTCCGGCAATGAAGCTCATTATTATATTTAAAAAGAGAACTACAAGACCTTGTTTACCGTGAAACTGGCAAAAATCACTATCGGGGTTCATGACCAAAGGCAGAATA
>JALWQU010000183.1 GCA_026982915.1 Candidatus Altimarinota bacterium
ATATTACCACGCATACCGTGGCGATTCATCGTTTTAAATTTCGTAAAATAAAGGGTACGCCACAGAAATGTTACGCGCAAATACAACAGGAAGAGACTATTTATGAACGAACCCGGCAAAACGAATCAAAGTCACGCGCTAAACAAGAAAAGTTTATCCGAGAGTTTCGGTCGGGAGCTCGGTCGGCCGGCCTTGTGCAGTCTCGTATAAAGATGCTGGAAAAACAGGGTCAAAAAGAAGCTTTGGGGAAAATACCCCCCATTCATTTTCGGTTTGCAGAAGCTCATTTTAACGGGGCCAAGCTGGCAGAAGCCACGAGTCTTCGTTTTGGATATGAGGTGGATCAAGACCTCATAAAAAAATTGAGTTTCGAGATCCGTCCTGGAGAAAAAATAGGTATTATTGGGCAAAATGGAGCGGGGAAAACAACCTTATTACAGCTTTTATCGGGGCATCTAAAGTCAACAGCCGGAACGATAAAATATCACAGTAATACACATTTTGGTTATTTCGGGCAATCAAACATTGAACGACTGGATCCGCTTAAAAATATCGTGGAAACGCTTACCGATGAAGGCATCGGAGAGCAAGCGGCTCGATCGATTGCGGGGAATTTGTTATTTTCAGGGGATCTTGCGTATAAAAAAATAGGGAAGCTGTCGGGCGGAGAAAAAGCCCGTGTAAACCTTGGGCGTATTTTTACCAAAGTCGTGAACCTTCTCTATCTTGATGAACCCACCAATCATCTCGATATCGAATCCATTGAAGCGCTTATCGAGGCGGTTCAGGTGTTTGATGGGGGTGTTGTTTTTGTGTCGCATAATGAGCAGTCTCTCCGCTCGTGTGCCGACAAGCTGATTGTATTTGATGCGGGAAAAGTTTTTGTTTTTATGGGCGGTTATGACGAATTTTTAGCCAAAAAAGGGTTTGTGAGTGAAATAGAAAAACCAACTAGTACGAGTGAAAAACTAGTCAAACAGAAAAAAAGTCCGGTTCATCGTGAACAACAAAAAGAGCTTCAACGGCTTACTCGACCATTGAAACGAAAAATGGAGCGTTTAGAAAAAGCTATTGCCCTAATCGAAAAAGAACAACAGCAGAATAAGGCTGATTTTGATATTGCGTTTCGGCAGGGGAATCGTCTAAAAATGGATACGCTGGGGGTGACTTATCAGGATTTACAAGTACGTATCGAAAAAAAGATGGAAGCGTGGACCGTTTTGGGGGAAGAAGTGGAAGCGATTACCCTTTCGATGACGAATCAGACTTGAAAAGTTTTTTTCGAGCGGCTTCAAAAGTTTTCAGCGCGTTTAGGCATTCTCGTGCTTGTGAAGAAAAAGGATCGGATTCGAGCGCTTTATCAAAAGTCTTTTTAGCGAGATCACCCTGATTTGAGTTCATATAACAAACGCCTAAATCACAGAGAATATTGGGATCATTGGGGCTGAGATTTCTGGCCCGTTCGAGAATAACAATTCCTTTAGTGACTTTATGGGTATTGAAAAAAGCCCAACCGAGACACCGGAGAATTTCAGGATGATTAGGGGCTATCTTATCGGCTTCTTCGAAATATTTAATCGCCTTATCCCACTTTTCGGTGGCGGAATAAATAAAGCCCAAAAGGTAGTGGGCGTTTGAAGAATTATTATTAAGTTTTATGGCTTGCAAGAGAGCCTTTTCGGCTTTTTTGTATTGTCTCAGGGAAAGTAGATTATCACCGACTTCTTCATAAGCCTCCGTGCATTCAGGAACCTCAAGGATAATCTGATTAAGTATTTTAATCGCTTTTTTATGGTTACCTTCAAACTTTAGGTTCTCCGCTTGTTCTAGCATCTCAAGCGTTTGTGTATCATAATTCATGAAATACGGAGGTTAATATCGTTTGCATTATACACCTTTCAACGCGTACTTCAAAATTTTTTGCGTGTAAAAACGAGGATTATTCCATGAATTTCTTGAGAGCCTTTTGGGTCATTTTTTTATCTTTTTTCATGGCGTAGTGAAGGGTGGCTTCCAAGAATCCCATTTTATCGCCTGTATCAAATCGCTTGCCTTCGAGTTTTTTTCCATAAAGAGATCCCTTATTAGCTAAATAATCCATAAAAGCATTGGCGAGTCGAATCTCTCCATCGGGACTTGGTTTGGCCGTTTCAAGGGCTTTGAAAATTTCGGGTGTCAGAATATACTTACCGATAGCGGCTAAGTTTGAAGGGGCTTTTTCGGGTTCGGGCTTTTCTACAAAATGGGCAATTTTTCCGTAGTGTTTATCCACGAGTTTATAGTCAACGATACCGTATTTTTTGGTTTCAGAGGCGGCAACTTCTTCGAGTAAAACCACGGGTGATTTTTCTTTTTTCCAGACACGAATCATTTGTTCTACGGCATTTTTTCCGCCCTGATTATCGACAAGATCGTCGCCAAATAACACCACCACCGATTCGTGTGGTCCGATGAGTTCCTTGGCCTGTAAAATAGCGTGGCCGTCGCCCAAAGGTTCGGATTGACGAACATAGATAAAATTGGCTAATCGAGAAATATTTTTCACCATTTTTAGTTCTTCTATCTTGCCTTTTTGCTTGAGCGCGTACTCGAGCTCAAAGTGATCATCAAAATGATTTTCAATAGCTTGTTTACCACGACCCGTTACAATGATAATGTCCTTTATACCGGCATTAACCGCTTCTTCTATGATCAGTTGTATCGCTGGAGTATCAAAGATAGGGAGCATTTCTTTTGGTTGCGCTTTTGTCGCGGGGAGAAATCGAGTCCCCATACCGGCGACAGGGAGAATGGCCTTTGTTATTTTCATAGATGAAAGTGTATTTATTTTCTTGATCAGCTCAATAGAAAAATCTTTTTATTGGTAGCTTGAGCGTCATACAAAAAAGCAACAAACGAAGATCGTTTGTTGTTTAAGGAAAGTCGGGTAAATCAATAAGTAGCGCTTAAAAGAAAGCTATAAGCAGCCTAAGAAATTCGTCTTTTCGTTAAATTACAACTCAAAATCC
>JALWQU010000184.1 GCA_026982915.1 Candidatus Altimarinota bacterium
AAAGAAGTGGTTGTAGCGGAGTTTGCAAAATTTCGATCGAAAAAAAATATTTATACCAAGGAAAAGTTTGTGGAAGACGCCCAAGTACATTTTTCTCGACAAGCACATTTTTGTGGTTTTATTTCGACTAATTGGGACTTTTTTGGGAAATTTATACCCGATAAGGCCGAAAAAGTTTTGGGATTATTTTCCGAGCCTGCTGCTAGACGAATTATGAAGCAACGAATAAAAGGAGAAAAATTATCGGCAAAAGATCAAAAAACACTGCTTTCCTGGGAGCTTTTTGTGGATAATCTTTACGAGTCAAAAGATCCTGATTTACTCAAAAAAGAATTCACGGTTTTTGTGCAATACCTCAAAAAAGAAAATGAGGAACGCGCTCGAATGGAAGAAGCAAAAGCCTTACGGGAAAAACTGAAAAAACGCTGAGTTTAGGGGGAATCAAATAAAAAGAGATTTTAGTAGCCTATAAATCAGCATTTAATCCTTTTCCAATAAAGGGAACAAGAACGATTCCTCACCTTGAAGGGGAGGCTAGGAGGGGTATCGGAAATAATTCCATCATTTTTTTTCTGTTTTGTGATTCACTGTTTAATGCATCGGAACTAAATATACCCCTCTTTATCTCCCCTTCGAGACCTGCTATAGTAAACAGTCAAGATTTTTTAAAACTTTTTTTCAGAGGTGAGAAACCAATCGAATCTTAATATAGCTTAGCATACCATTTTGGGGATTAGTCCCATCAAATATTTCCCACTAGACAGTAAAGCTAACAATCATTATGATCTCAATGATATGAAACACGCCTTTTTACATAAAAATTTCCGAGATCTAGATTTTGAAAAGAAGATAATTTTTTTCGCGCATCTTTTGACGCTTATTTTTTGTTTTTTTCCGTGGTTTCAAGCGGATCCGATTGGTGATGTGCCTTTTTTCTACAATGCCTTCGAGGGGCCTAGTTTCCTGATTGGTTTATTTATTTTTTTGATCGCGTTTGTGGTCGTGATGCTTTTTATCGATCGACTACTCGAAAAAGAAACGGTAAAATTACCCTTTCCAGAGACGCATTTTTACTTTGCGGTGGGGATTCAGGAGCTTATTTTGATTATTATGGCGTGGTCTGTTTTGGGTAGTATCGGGGCGGACTATAATGATCACGCTATTCGGTTTGGGATCTTTTTTGTCTTTATGGCACAGATCGCCGGACTCGTAGCTACTTTTTTATACGCTCAGATTCAAACACAACGAAAAGCTCAAGATTTTTTCAAAAATCCTGAAGCTAAGCCCGATAAAAAGGTAAAACAACCAACGCTTATCGCTAAAAAATAACCCGCAATATGCCTATGAATGATTCAAAAAAAGACGATAATTACTCCTTTTTGCACGAAGCACAAAAGCTAGGAAAAGCAGCAGGGGATCAGGTAATGGTGATTGATGATCTGGATAAAGCCGTTGCCGATATTAGCCGTATTACGGTTCCAGAAGCGGTAGAATCTATTAAGAATACCAAAGAAGACGATCTTCCAACACAGGTTTTATCGATTTATTGCCATGATTGTCGAGCGATTGTTCCCGCTCAGATAAAAACTATCAGAAGAAAGCCTCGAAAAGTTTGTGGGGCTTGTGGGTCAGTAAAGATTTCAGCGGGGAAAGAAGCTGCGCTTAAGAAATTTTATCATTTGGAGGATTGAGATTCTAGATAAACTTTAAGTATTCTTACAACAACATTTTGAATATCTATCAATAGGAAATAAGCCTAACAAGGGTTTGGTTCTTTTATTTTTCTTGAGTATAATTATACTTTTTAGTGAATTTAACCCCTTTAATAATGGCAAAAGATGTGAAAAAAGACGCAAAGAAGGACGCGCTTAATGCGGCGTTAGCACAGATTGAGAAGAGTTTTGGGAAAGGCGCGGTTATGCGAATGGGGGATGAAGAGCCAGTCGTTATCGAAAAGGTCTCGTCAGGTTCAATTTCTATTGACCTAGCGCTTGGTGGCGGTTATCCAAAAGGGCGTATTATTGAGATTTATGGGCCTGAAAGTTCGGGGAAAACCACTATTTGTTTACACGCTACGGCGGAGTTTCAAAAAGCTGGTGGTACTGTTGCTTTTATTGATGCTGAGCATGCGCTGGATCCCGTTTATGCGGCAAAAGTAGGCGTTAATATTGAAGACTTACTCCTTTCTCAGCCTGATTCAGGAGAGCAGGCCTTAGAAATTACAGAAGCCTTAGTTCGATCAGGAGGCGTTGATTTGATCGTGATTGATTCGGTAGCAGCGCTTACGCCTCGAGCGGAAATAGAAGGGGATATGGGCGATTCTCATATGGGATTGCAGGCACGGTTAATGAGTCAAGCCCTGCGAAAGCTTACGAGTGTAGCCTCTAAAATGGGAACAACGATTATCTTCATCAATCAAATCCGAATGAAGATTGGGGTTATGTTTGGAAGTCCTGAAACAACAACCGGGGGAAACGCTCTGAAATTTTATACCACCATACGAATGGAGATCAGAAAGGGGAAGAAAATAGAAGAAGGCGTTGGTGATGCCAAAGAAGCTAATGGAAATATCGCGCGTATAAAAATCGTAAAAAACAAAATCGCCCCACCATTTCGTACGGCCGAGGTCGATATTATGTTTAACGAAGGGATTTCAAAGATGGGGGATTTATTAGAAGTTGCGACCCATATGGAAGTTGTCAGAAAAGCCGGCGCGTTTTATAGCTTTGGCGATATAAAGCTTGGTCAAGGAAAGGTTAAATCCGTGAAATTCTTACGAGAAAATCAGGCGGTGGCTGATGAAATATTGGCTTTAGTAAAAGAAAAAGCGGGTATCTGATAAGTAGATACCTTAAGAAAAAGATTAAAGTAACTGCTCACTGCGCCCCTCTTTTTAGATTTGAGAGTTCTCAAAATTAGCAGCTTTTTCATAGAGATCAAAGAAATTATCATGAGGATTATTTTCGGTAATAGAGAAAATAACGGAATAGAGAA
>JALWQU010000185.1 GCA_026982915.1 Candidatus Altimarinota bacterium
AGAGCTGTTTTTCCAGAATGGCTGAATAGTTACTATAAATTTAACTCATCAAGAGTTTACTAAAAATAACATGAATTCCAACCAGAAAAAGTATTTTAATAATCTTCCGTTCCTTAAAACTCAATGAGCATCAAAACAACTAAAGGTTCCGAGGTGACAGGTTTTCTTGGGGGCTTTCACCTGCCAGCAAAGGGTGTCATGGTCACAATCGCTCATAACGCTAACAACTTGCAAAAAGTCCCCAGAAGTCTCTCCCTTGGTCCAAAGTCGTTGTTTCGTTCGCGAAAAAAAAGTCACACGCCCTGTTTTGAGTGATTTTTCTATCGCCTCAGGCGTTTGAAACCCGAGCATTAAAACGGTTTTTGTAGCCTGATCCTGCACGATCGCGGGCATCAATCCGTTTACTTTTCCAAAATCAAGCGTGGTTATATCGATCATTATTTTTTCCAATCGGTAAGTATCTGAGAGAGTGAAACCTTTTGTGGTCCCCCTTGCCCTTCCCAGCTAACCTCACAGGTAAATTGTGCCTCAATAGGTTTGTTCGGAGGATTGGGGTTATTCTTAATATTGGATATAATTAATTCCCTTTCATAAGGCGTTGGCGTGGCATCAACAGCACTACCATCATAATTCACTGGCTTCCCAGTCTCTTTAAATAGTTTAAAATTAGAGGTTTCTTTTGTGAGAACCATGCCGAGATCACTTTGACAGTCAGTTGACACTGAAGGGAGATTACTAGGCACTTTAGTTGGATCACTATGGATTTGCCATTTAGCCCCCTCTGCAAACCCACCATCAAACGCACAATTCCATGGTTTATGCTGTTTCCAGGCGGAGTCACGAGCATTCCGAGTAAGCTCCATGCATTCTTGCGCCAGATAAGTCGCCTCAATGCGTCGTTGGTTCTCCTTTACGAGATTGGTAACGGTAATCATAAGGTAGACGGCCCCCGAAAGCCCTAACGCCAAGATTACCATGACGATGATGGATTCAATGAGCGTAAAAGCGGCGTTTTTTTTAGGCATGATTATTTTGTCGTGATAAGTCCTGATTTCGCATAAACCGTTATTTTTCGTTTATTACTAGCGCTGTCCTTCAGCTCTACGGCTAACTTATCCGAAGAAAAACCCGATTCTGTGGCAATATCACCGTGTGGGGGAAGATAATAAAATTCGAAATTAGGAGTTATAATTTTAGCGGACCCAACAAAGCTAATTGTTTTTTCTTCCTCCGTGTCCGTACACTCTGTAGTGCCCTTTAATTCAAATTTATTACTTCCATTAAGACTGAAACACTTCCGATAATCATAAGTTTTTTGCGTTATTTGTGTCGGTTTTGATCTATCAAAGCTAAACGCATAAATATCGGCTTTTGATCGGCTTGTTGAAAACCCCTCCGCAAAAGCGGTTTTGATTATTTGCACCGTTTCGTCCATCATCTGTCGTCGTCGAAAATCCATAAAAGACGGACTCACGAGTGACACCAGTATCCCGACGATCACAATGACCACTAATAGTTCAATAAGCGTAAAGGCGGGTTTCTTCATAGTTTCAGGCTGTCTGTTTTTTATCAAAATCCAATCTAAGACTGGCTTTTAGGTTTTTTTGCAATACCTTCACAATAGCCTCAAAATTAGCCTCTGTTTCAGATTCTTCAAGTGTTTTTTTATCCGATTGAAAGGTTAGGTGGAAGGCTAGATTTTTAAGCCCTTTCCCGAGCTTTTGATCGTCTTGATATTCATCAAAGAGGACCATTTTTTGTAGATAAGGCGCGGCTTCAAACGCTGATTTCTCAATATCCGCGATCAAGATTCGATCGGATAATACAATGGAAAGGTCACGATAAACCGAAGGATA
Source organism: Candidatus Altimarinota bacterium (assembly GCA_026982915.1). Taxonomy (GTDB): domain Bacteria; phylum Patescibacteriota; class Gracilibacteria; order UBA4473; family UBA4473; genus JALWQU01. The sequence goes on from JALWQU010000185.1 coordinate 1,857, forward strand.
AGGCGAAGCTTTTTGGTAACAAACAACCGTTTTTTCGTGTATTCTGAGTAAGGCCTCAAGAGAAACTTCTACAAAGACAACCGAGGCTTTTTTTACCGGTAAAAACTGTGGATGAAGGACGGATATTTGTCCTATAACCGAGTTGCCCACAAGTATATCCGCTGTTTTACTTGGATGCATATACGGTTTTAAATTATCCGTATTACTGGGCTGAAAACGAACTGCCGATTCAATCGTCAAGTGCTTAAGCAGTTGTCGAAACCTTTGCTTTAGTTCAAAGAATAAAGCGTTTTCATCGCCTTCCATTTGGGCGGATAAAAATGATAAATTTAACCGTTCATCAGGAAGTACTTCCCCTAAATCTTCAAAAACCTTTCCTAGCTCAAAAATTTGGACTTTTCCGTGTGTTCGAAGTTCCGATTCTATGCCTTTTATCCCGTTTGAAAGAAGGGTTTGTCTTAGGTGCGTGTGTTCACTTGAAAGAGGATTAGCAATCGTCACATAGTTTGATTTGCCCGTAAAGTCCGCGTCTTTTTCACTCACAAAGTCATAGTTGTAAACCTCTAAAAATCCTAGTCCCGCCGAAAAATCACGCACCAACCACTCAAATTCTCGTTTGTAGTTTCGAATAGGGGGGACAATGGGTAATACTGGTAATTTAGAAATAATATCCGTAAACCCGTGGAGCCGAACAACTTCTTCGATGAGATCTTCGGGTAAAGCGATATCTTTGGTCGCACGGTTCGTCGGAACTTTTACCAAAAAATCACCATTTTCCTGCAGAGTAACCTGAAAATCGATAGACTCTAGTTTGGCCTGTATTTCTTGGTCGCTCAGATTCATCCCAGAATGCTTTCGTACCTTCTGAGGCGCTAGCGTAATGGTTTTTTTGGGGAATATGGTCGGCCATTTATCACCAACAGCGGTTTCTATGGTCAAGTCGGGACAATAGCCTTGTACGGATTCTACCGCCGAGAAAAGCACTTTTTTACATAAAGCCGGATCCAGTGATTTTTCAAACCGCATAGAACTTTCACTCCGAAGCCCTAATCGTTGAGAGGTTTTTCGAATACTCACTGGATCAAAATTAGCCACTTCAAAGATAATACTCGTTGTATCTTTCGTAACACCAGATTCAAGTCCGCCCATAATTCCCGCAATAGAAAGCACTTTTTCTTCGTCCGCAATAACAATATCTTCTTCGGTAAGCTTGTAGGTTTCGCCATCAAGGGCCACCAGTTCTTCGCCGGACTTAGCCTGCCGGACGATAATTGAACCCGTAACTTTATCCGCATCAAAAACATGCATCGGTTGCCCAAACTCCATCATCATGAGGTTCGTAATATCCACAAGGTTTGAAATCGACCGAATCCCTAGGTTTTCCAGTCGAAACTGCGTATCGAGGTCTGAATCAGTCACCTTGACCCTAGAAAGTTGAATCCCACAAAATCGACGACATCGGTCTGTTTCGATCTTTATCGCTAGCGGTTTTTTATTTTCTGGGACCGCCACAGCAGGCTCTGGCAGGGTTAAATTTCGGTCAAAAATAGCCGAAAACTCAAGTGCGAACCCACGATGACCCATGAGATCTGGACGGTGGGTAAGCGATTTATTATCAATATCGAGCAAGATATCACCAGCTTCTTTGGTAATTTCAACGAGGTTTTTACCCATCTGATTTTCCGTAAAACGAAGTAACCCGTCCCCCTTAAGCCCAAGTTCGGGATTATCGGCAATCATGCCGTCTGATTTTTCGCCACGAATTTCCGAAGCCGTAACTTTTATACCTGACTTAAGCGTTGTTTCAATCGCGATGGGTAAAATATCTCCAATAGCTATTTCGTGTGCCTTACCGTATAAAATTTGCTTTTTCCCTTGTTCCCCAAGATCAAAAATACCAACCGATAATTTTTCTGAATCCTTATGGTCACGCCGTTCTATAAATTTACCCGCAAAAATATTTTCAAAAAAAGATGATTGAGAGAGCAATTCTTCTAATTCAGCGGTGTGCAGGGTTAACTTTTTACCGACCGTCTCAGGGGTTATCCCCTTAAGATCTACAAATTCTGTAAGCCAATTATACGAAATTTTCATTATATATTAGGGGAAAACGAGTAAGTAAATGAGCGAGCCTAAAGGTCTTCAATACCAACGCCTTCTATACCAACCTCGTATGATTTAAAATCAAGTTCAGGAATGGGTGGCGCTTCTTTTTTGTTTTCATATTCAACCGATTCAACCGGAAAAACTTCAATAGTCTCGTTCTCAAGAAAAACCTTTACTCGACGATTAAGAATATCAACCCCAATAACTCGACCTTTTTGTCCTTTTACCTGCACCGATTGCTTAATATGCGGTAGATATTTCCTATTTTTTCGATACTCACCTAGCTCGTATAGATAACAAGTTTTTATTTTATTATGAACGCCAAAAATCTTCGAATTATGGTTAATCATAATCCCCTGATCTCGAACCGCATCAAGGGATACTTTTTTATTATTAAATCGGAGAAACTGACAACAATCCACTCGTCCGCAAGGCCCCACACCGCCTATAATCTGTGCGCGTTGTCGATCTGAAACACGTTGCAAATGAATCCGTCCACGAAAAGCGGGAATCATAACCTTTAGTAGTTCTCGGAAATCAACCGGATTTGGCGAGGTAAAAAAGAAAGAAATCATGCGTTCCCCCCACCCTATACGAGAGGCAAAAAACCGCATTTTAAGCCCGATCTTATTCGCCAATTTCTGGGCTTCTCGTACACGCTCTTGCTGATTTTCCTGAAGAGCATCAAACTTTGTAACCTCGATAGGCGTCAGCCTTCGCTGAAAAACCATGTCATTTTCATTTTTAATATGAGGTACTTTTCGTGGAACCTCTAAAACTTTAGCGACAAAAAGATCTTTTGTGTTTTTGATCAAGATATACTCTCCGCCTGAAAAACTAATATCTTCGGTTATATTCAGTCGAACTTCTTTGTCTCGTAGGAAATCTAAAACTCTTGCAATATTCATTAGGCTCAATATACCTTTCTACAAGGACTCTGCAAATTTTATAGCTCAAAAAAACTGGAGCCGCCTTTGGGATTTGAACCCAAGACCCCGACCTTACCATGGTCGTGCTCTACCCCTGAGCCAAGGCGGCGATCTTAAAATAGCAAACGCATTCTATTAATAATAAAGAAGAAGGCAATTTTTTATAATAGGCATCAAAAACACTTCTACATAATTTTACTTAAAATTCTTTTGACTTTTTTGGCAAAAACCATTAATATGCCTTAAATAATATAAAAAAACACTACATACTATGAAGTTATTTAAATATCTTTTCCTCATCTCTATTAGTTGGACGCAAATTACTTTTGCGGGTATCCCAACGATTAATTCAATAACGGAGACAAGTGCTCCCGCGGCAACAACGCCGATCCTATTGACGCCGTATTATGAGCTAGGGGAAACTATTAATTTTACTGTTGTTTTCAATGAAGCCGTAGATATTACCAGCACACCAGAGCTTCAATTTCGTATAAGAGGCAACCTCGAAGAAGCAATTTATAGCGCGGGAACAGGCACTGATACCATTGTTTTTCAGTACACACTCCCCGTGGGGATTAATGACTGGAATGGTATAACGCTTGAAAAGTTTAAAATAAATGGAACAGATGCGATAAAGAGTGTGGCTACTACTGAAGATTTATTAGATGTTGATTTCGCTAATATTCCGATTGCGGGGATGAAAGTTGATACGGCCGATCCCAATTTTAATACCTTAACACAGACCGCCACAGGTGGAATACTAAGCGGCGGATCTACTTACCTCAATGCTGGCGATACTATCAGCTCTACAATCAATCTTGTCTCAAATGATACTCGATCAGCGGCCTCTATTGATTTTAATATCGGAGGCACTACTAAAACACTTAACTTTACTGGAAATAGTAGTAATGGGGAATCAAATAGTTCTACCAAAACAACCCCAGCCGCCTTTCTCAATGGGGAAAATGGACCGATAACTATTACCGATATTTCATGGAAAGATCAGGCCGAAAAATCAATTATAAATATTCCAGCATTTCCTGTTGCCACTAACTTCATTGTCGACACAACGCTTCCCATTGTCTCTGAAGTCACCGCGGTAACACCCGCTTTTATGACCGATAGCACACCAGATTACACTTTCAACACCAATGAAGCCGGTGCCATTACCTATGGAGGAGGTTGTTCTAGCTCTACGGTCAATGCCGTATCCGGAAACAATACAGTTACCTTTAATGCCCTCCCTGATGGGACCTACAATTGCACCATAACCGTTACCGATATTGCGGGTAATAATTCATTAGTTCTAAGCATGAGCCCATTTACCGTGGATACAACCGCTCCTGTGTTTTCAAATATAGGCGTTGTTTCGGATAATATTTTTGATCCCACCTATGGAAACGCTTCCAGCACGCTTACTTTTACCTTAACGCTAACGAATCCTGATTCATTCAACGGAACAGGACAAATAGATTTCCATATTGGAGGAACCGCTAGAATCATAAACTTTGCTCCCGCCGATAGCAGTAACAATGGTACCTACACGATAAATTATCCATTGGCAGGCGAAAATGGGAATATCACTATCGATAATATTATTTTTAATGATTTTGCGGGAAATGCTATCGATCTCACGACTTTTGTCGGGGGAAATGCTCCCACGCCTACCGTTACTATTGATACGACTTTGCCCGGCCTTTCTAGCACAACCTTTACCACCTCAAACACTAATCCACTCTGGGCCAAAAATGGAGACACCATTACTTACACCCTTGGATTTAACGAGAATGTAAAACTAAAAACACTGAATGCTGCTTCAACCGCCAATAATGCCAGTACACTAACCACCGAATTTGACCTTCCTGCTTTTGGGAATAGTGATGTTCCCTCTTTTGGGAATAGTGATGTTATTGTTTTCACTATTAACAATGGCGACAATGGTCTCATTACCCTTAGTAGTGCTAATTTCGATATCACTGATCGAGCGGGAAATGCAACAACCATCACGCAAGCCGATATAAACGCTCTTTTTGCCAATACTATTACCGCCGATACAACTAAGCCGATAATTTCAGCTGCCAGGATCATCTCTAATAATATTTTTGACACTGCTCTCGCCAAAACAAACGATACCATTACTATTAATTTTACGACCAGTGATAATCTAAGCCCAACAGTAGGCTTATTCCCTGGCGGAAAAATCCTCAATAAACCTATCACCGCTAGTACCCTTGGTGCGGTTGGTGCCGGGAAAAGTGTTGAAAGATTTACCGATGGGACCGAAGTTTCCGAGCAAGTTGTGGGATTTTCTTTTCAGATACAAGACGAAGCGGGAAATATCAGCCTGGCGAAGACCACAACAGATGATGCTTCTTCGGTAAGATTTGATCGTACAAACCCAACCGTGACAAGTGCGATCATCACTGCTACAAGTAGCGATGGATCAGCCAGTCTCAATGATGTGCCTACCTATTACGCCAAAGTAGGCGACTTGGTGGAACTCGAGTTTGTGACGGCGGATTATGTGGATATTTTAGGGACTCCCACCGGAACCATAAATGGACAAGTAGCCACTGTGGTATCCACAGGCGTTGATCACTGGAAGGCTTCCATAACAACCAATGCGGCTGCCCCCGAAGGAACTATCCCTTTCGATATTATTATTTATGATAATGCTGGGAATGGTGCTGGCGGTGGGGCGCCTCAAAATCCTATTGTCCATCTTACGGGAACCACCAATGGATCTTCGGTCATTTTTGATAAGACAGAACCAACTTTACCAACCACTATTTTTGACGGAAAAGGGGCTGAAACGAGTAATTTTAAACACCGTATAAATGCCCACTTTAACTGGGTTGGCGATACGGATAATTTGGCCGGAATATTTCATTATGAGGTTCTTTTTGACAATCCTACCAATGGAACCAATCAAACCGCGACGGTTTTTGCCCCAACGAGAAATTTCACGCCTAATATCCCTTTACCCAATGATGATCCCTACCGGTTCCACGTAGAAGTAATCGATAAAGCCGGGAATAAAAATAGTGGCGAAAAAGTTTACCTACAACGGTATACCATTGGTGTTATCGGGAAAATTGTCTCTTCTACAGGAACGCCTCTCTCAGGCGTAATTGTCCAAGTTGTGGCGAGGCACGGAGACCTTTGTAATGCGCCCGAATTTGTCTGTAGTGCTATTTCCGACAGCAATGGTGACTATGATATTGTCACGCAAAAAGATCGAAATTATACCATCAACGCTTGGGACAAAAATCATTATCTCGAAAAAGCACAGATTCACGTCGCTCAAATCGATACGACTAAAAACTTCCAGCTTAATCCTGTTCTCAACAGTCAGGAAACACAAACCGGGAATGAGATTCTCATGATTACGACTGACTTATTCTTTCAGAAAACAGGCGAAACCGAACAGATAACGCGTATTTTTGTTTCGAGTTGGGGAGGAGATGCAAAGGTATTGCAAAATGGTACTAATATGCTAATAACAAGTCTTTCAAGTATCACCAGCGTAACGACTAATAACCCTGATATTCAGATTGTAAAAATAGCCGATAATAAATACGAAGTTATAAATGCGGGAAAAATTGTCGGTAAAACCGCTACCGATATAGCCACTACTAACTTTAGTGTTGGCAAAGGTTTTGGATCTTCCGATTCGAGACTTGGCGTCAAAAAAGTAACCAATAGTGGTGTTGGTTCTACTCGTTGGGCCGGAATGAATCGTGATGAGTTTGTCGGGAAGGGAGACTTTTGGACTGAAGAAGTAAGTAAAGACTTTACGAAGCGATATAACGCTGGTAAGAAGGGCTATGTCAAAGGTTATGTAAACAGAAATGGGTATACTGTTTTTGGGGGATACGTCCCGGGAAAAATTGCCGTAGATAGATATCCTCACCGATTCCAAAACCAGGTCGTTTATCGTGATAAAAAGGTTAAAAAACATAGAAATCGCCATAGTATTGCAAAAAAGCAAAAAGCCATGAAGAAAGCTTTTCAACACCCCGAAAAGGTAAAGTTAAAATCTACTTTCCATGCCGGGATAGGTCGTGGTAATATGAATATAGATGCGTCCAAAACCGCTATTTCTGGTAAAATCTACCGAAAACATTATGTAAATAAATTTACTAAAACCGAAAACCGAACCCTTACCCACTCTCGTATTCGAAAAAACAGCTTAGACAATATCTACATGCGTGTTGGTGGAAAATCAATCACCATGTCGGAACTACAGCGTGGAACACGAATACATCGAGGTCATCAAACCCCATAATAAAATGAAAAGTAGTTTATCCCAACTAAATATTACGCCTGAACAGCTAATGGAAAATGATCCTGATGGAATTATAGTTCTTCGTAATATTATCCCCCAAGATGTTATAAACAGAATACAAATACAGACAAAAAGACTCTACGGGAAACCTGACAAATTCGGAGTAAGGAAGAAAGACTATGGAATTGAAGGAAAATCCCAACGATCAGTTATTATAAAAAAATTAGAAGAATGTAGATACCCCATAGAAGTGTTAACCAATATATCAGAATGGGTCTGTGATCTCGTAGATATTGAATATAAAGGTTCCTATGGAGAGCGTGTTTTATTTTATGAAAAATATGACTTTATTGGACGGCATCCCGATGGAGACTCAGATAGTAGAACTATAAATATCCCATTATTCAATAAAAATAATTTTGATTCTTTATATTACCTTATCAAAGGTGAAAAAATATTCCCCAATGCTAAACCTGGTGATATTGTTATTGCAAAACAACACCTACATCATGCTGTTACCAAAATAGAGGAAGGTCCAGAGTATGGTTTATTAAGGGCTAATTATGTCAATTTTTGTATAAATACCTAGCCCTTCCCCACAACAACCTGTCCCTGATTAATCTTCGCGATAAATTTACCACCTAGATTCTGAACCTGTGCAAGTCTTTTTTGACAGTTGGAGCAGTAAATATCCGTGCCAGTTTCTTTTTTCATATCCATGGCAAAAACTTCATCATAGTATTCTATGACACGCTTATCGTGTACTTTTATCCATCTACCGGTACCGCCTTTTTTGTATTTGAGGATCTTGTAGCCACATCGACAAGCCAGCTCCAATTTTTTGAATCGCATACTAGTAGCCTACAGAAAGGACTGTGAATTAGGAAGAGGAAAAAGAGTAGGAATAAATCAAAAGGTTTTGCATGCGAACTTCTTGACATTTATTAATTATTTATTCATAATGCCGTCAGTTCTTTTACAAAACCGATGAATTGTTATTTCGTTTATTTTGTAGAAGTTTTTTTAATCTCAATTTGGAGAAAACAAATGGTTAAAGTTACACGTGAAATGGCATGGCTCAACTTCTTTTTAGGAAATCTTAAAACCGACGAGTGGCTCTTTACGAACCACTCTGGATTCAAAGTCCTGCACTTGGAGCTGGCCTCCAAGATATGGTGGGATAATTTTACCTGTGAAAAGATAGCAACCATGACCCAAAATGAAACGCTCCTTGCTCAATGGAGAGGCGTAAGGGATGTGGGGGGGGCAGGGGGGAGCCTCGAACCATACCTAAAATTTTTAAGCTATGGGAACCGGACGGATTTCATGAGGGACGTTAAAAACTCTCTCATTGAGAACCGGGTACTTACTTTTGAAGAAATTATGAAGAATGAAAAAGGACTGGAGCCAGATCCGAACTTTCTTTGGGAGTTCTGCAATGATTAAATAAATTCATCGGTAAGTAGCACTTAAAAAATAAGACCACGGACGGTACTTATTTTTTAGACTAAGAACCTTTAACGGTAATCAACTCATGAGTTGATTACCGTTCTTTTTTGTGTTTGGAGTTTTAGGGTGTGGTGGATTAGTCACCAGTGACTCTTTCTCAAAAACAAGGGAGCCTCCCCGTCGTCATCCTGAACTTCAACTTCAATAGATTCAGTGAAGGATCTCTTGATCACCACAAGATTCTTCGCTGTCTAAAGTTGTACTAAAAGCTAAGAACCTGTTTAATATCTTACAAAATGTTTAATAAAAATGTAATTACAGGAAAATTTCGGACAAAAATCTAATATTTTGGCTGTAAAAACCTTAAATTTCCGAGAAATATCTCGATATTCCTCAAAAATTTGCACTTTTTTCGCTCAAAATCTTAAATTTTATGTCTCGAAAAAGATATTAAACAGGTTCTCAGAATGACAAAAATACTAGAATTTATTGATGGGCTAAATTCACGAGACTCCCTATTAGAAAGATCATAGACAACTTCCAAGGCCAATATTCCCCACTTTGCCTACCAAATATTTGCGATGTCGCCTTTCTCGATTACACTTTTACCATGAAACCATTTTTATTCGATCTTATTTTTGACGGGAAAGTCCCGTATTTAAACCTCCTAAAAAAAATACTACTAGGCGGAAGTTTTTTGGTTGTTCTTTTAGCCCCGCTCATGAGCGAGGATTTTAAGGATTTCGGCGAATTCGGACTAAATTTATTAGTTTTCATTCTTTTGATTCGACCTCTGAGTCAGGTTTTCCCCGAGTTAAAAATACTGAGAACCATCGTCCCATTGCGTAAAGAATTGGGGATCCTCTGCGCGTGTTTGGTGTTAGCCCATTCCATCGGGTTTTATGTTAAAACCGAGCAACTTCCTTATGATTTATGGTTTCAAGATGGATTTTGGGCGTACAACAACTTTCTCGTTTGGGGGATGATGGGGTCTTTCCTCGCTTTTTTGTTATTGATTACCTCGAACACGCTGGCGTTTCCGTATTTGAACAGTTGGTGGAAGCG
>JALWQU010000186.1 GCA_026982915.1 Candidatus Altimarinota bacterium
TAGTAGTTTGTTCATGGGAAAAAGAGAGTTAAAATATTACTTTTCGTTCTTTATTTTACTCGCTTTTTCCTTTTATTTAAGCCTTTTCTTAGCTTTTTTGTTTTAAATTCTTAAGACTTTTAAGTCTTTTACACTTCATCGTTTAGGTTTGTTATTTTGAGGCTGGCTTTTGCCCAGTTGATAGCTTCCTTTTTATCGGCTAAATACCCTTTTTTTAATTGTTCTTGTAAAGATTTTTGTTGTAATAATTTCAAGCCCATTTCAAATACCTGACTTAAGGAGATATTATTTTTTTTTGAGAAATTTTTTGCAAATTGCTGAACTTGAGAATCGATAGTGGCAGAAATGCGTGCTTGCATATTTAGAGGATGAAATAATACAAAAAGTATTATAAATTATATTACCACGAAGATCAAAAAATATTTAGGGAAATCTTGGAGCCTATTTTTGACGAATTACCCGAATTACTCGTGATTAACCGAAAAAAAAAGTTGTCAAAAAAGAGTATTTAGAGTAAACTAGAGTTTATCCTAAAAGATATAGACTAAAATGATTACTTCTTCACCACCGGGATCACCAGATAGTAGTGTGGACGTGAGTACAATTATGGCAGAAGCTTTAGTAGGGGGAAATCAGCCAAAGGCGGAATCAGTAGAGACGCAAGCTATCGTTAAAGAAACATCAAGAGAAGCGGTAAGAGCAAAGTTGGCACAGTTGGGGATTACGATGGTGAATCCTAATACATCGGAAACCACATTCACTGGTGAGAAGCCCGTTTTAGTGGCAGATGCTAGATTGGAAAAATGGTTTGGCGAAGTGTCAAATAATACAGATAGATGGAAGCATATAATTTATAGTGATTTGCCGCAACATACTTATGATCTTAATGAGGCATATAAAGATGGAGAATATGAAAATGAAGAAGGTGAGTATAAACTTGATCGAGATGTGTACTCGGAAATCAGAGACTCAGTTGGTATGATAACACGTTATGTAGCATATTATCCAGCACTAAATACTGACCCGATATTAATAAAACGACTTGTGGCATATGCAGAAAAGCTCGGGTATGAGGGGCCAGATTTTTCTAACCGTACTGTTGTAGATGGGGTTTTTCTTATGTTAGAAGAAGCTCGTGCAGATAGGAATACGACAAAAAAGGTTGGCGAGAAATTTTATGAAATTTTGAAATATAATCTTCGTCATGAGATTGATGGAAGACTGGTTGAGTTATATGGTTCGGATATTCTTGATTATAATTTATAAGAACTATGAAAAAAATATTTATTGTATTCTTGCTTCTATGTATACCATTATCTTCATTGCAAGCCTTTAGTACTGATGAAAAACAAGATACGGTACAAAATCAGGAAGCCACAACAGCAAAAGCAACCACAAAGGAAGAAAAGCCAGCCCCTATTTCCGTTATTCCTGCAGATGATAGTAAATTAGCAGAATCTATCCGAAAGGGGGATATAGAGCTGAGCGATCTTCCGGAGCTTTTTTTCTACTGGATAAAGATGGTACTCTCCCTTGTCGGGATATTTGCGATTGTTATGATTATTATAGGAGGACTCATGTACATGATCGGGAGTCTGTCCGACGAGAAAGAAAAAGGAAAACAGTACCTCGTGTATGCCTTTTGGGGCTTGATCGCGGCTTTCCTTCCCTGGATCGGGATAAATTGGCTACAAGACTGGATGACGAGTTAGGTTCTCTTTGGGAGCGGTCAGAAAACTTCCCATTTTGATGTGTTGAAAAATATTAAGATTCGATTGGTTTCTCCCCTGGCAGGGGAGATTAAGAGGGGTATGTTTAGTTCCGATGAGTCAAACCATAAATCGTAAAACAGAAAAAGAAAAACGAAGGAATTTAAGAAATAATATGCCAAAGCCAGAGCAGGTTTTATGGTACTATTTAAGGAAAAAACAATTAAATGGCATTAAGTTTCGAAGACAGGTTTCTGTTGGGAAATACATTGTTGATTTTTATTCATTTGAAAAAAAGCTCATAATTGAGATCGATGGAGATAGTCATTTTAGAAATGAAGAAGCCATTAAGTATGACCAAAAAAGAACTCAATATTTGGAGGGTTTGGGGTTAACGATTATTCGTTTTTACAACCATGAAATAATGGATAATCGAGAGGCCTGTGTAAGTCATATCCTTGCCTTTTTAGAAAAGGAATAATTTCCGATACCCTTCCTAGCCTCCCCTGCCAGGGGAGGAATCGTCCTTGTTTTTTAGGGGATTATTTTAAAAGAATAATCTAGTTTGAAATTTCCTTTGGTAATATCATTTTCAGTTCATATTCCTCTATACACCTATTTTACATCCAGCACATCAAAATGGGGATTACCCAGTTAGAAAACTTCCCATTTGCCGAAAAAAGGATAAGCTTTAGGCGTCTTGATTATTTACAACGCTTAGTGTCTTTCGATGATTTTTATAAACCAGATTACCAAATCCTACGGGCCACAGTTGTTGTTTGACGCAATAGGTTTTCAGGTAAATCGAGGGGAACGAATCGGGATTGTCGGACGAAATGGACACGGAAAAACAACCCTTTTTCGGCTTATACTGGGAATAGAAACACCTGACGATGGCACGATTGGGATTCCGGATCATTATCGTATCGGGGCACTCGACCAACAGCTAACCTTTAACCAATCGACTATTGTAGATCAGGTGGCACAGGTTTTACCCGAAGCGGAAAAATATGATCGTTGGAAAGCGGAAAAGCTTCTTTCGGGGCTGGGATTTCAGATGACGGATTTTGAAAAACCGCCTTCTGATTTTTCTGGTGGGTTTCAAATTCGTATTAAACTAGCGGAATTACTACTTTCCAAACCAGACTTATTACTCCTGGATGAACCGACGAATTACCTGGATATTACGAGTCTTCGGTGGTTAGAAAAATTTTTACAGTCATGGAAAAGTGAGCTGATGTGTGTTTCGCATGATCAGGCTTTTCT
>JALWQU010000187.1 GCA_026982915.1 Candidatus Altimarinota bacterium
CACTACCACAGCCCCATAAAAATAAAGTTGCCAGAACGACCCAAAATTTCTTTTTCATTTTAGACTAAATATAGGTACTTTAAGAACAAAAGAAAACTATATTTTGAAAATTACCCTTATGAAAATTAAGCTCTACTTCTTCGGGAAAAACAATGAAATCACCGATTGGGAAAAAATCTACTTAAAACGGCTTAATTTCTATGCGGAAACAACCTTAATCCCGCTTAATCAAGCCGGAATAAAAGACGCCCAACAAGCTAAAGCAAAGGAGTCCAAAATACTTTTAAGCCGTTTTAGTAAAACGGATTTCGTCGTTATTTTTGATGAAAAAGGTAAAATATTTAATTCCCTTTCTTTTTCGAGGTGGACCAAGCAACAACTGGAAACTTTTAACACGATTCACTTTGTCATTGGTGGCGCACACGGACTCGATCAAACCGTTAAAGATCGGGCTAACGCCAAAATAGCTTTTGGAACCATGGTCTGGACACGAAATCTCGTGCGACTAATGGTGCTTGAACAGCTATATCGAGCGCTTGATATTGATAATGGTGGTAATTTTCATAAAGAATAATAAAGAATAATTATGCTTTACACAGAAGCTGTTACTAAATTCTTCAGACACCTTGAAATTGTTCAAGGGGCTTCCCCTCATACCCTTCGAAACTATCGTCGGTCATTGGAAGCTTTTTTGCAGGTTTTACCACCAAAGGCTTCCATTGAATCAATAACACTTGATACGATTGAGCAATTTCAGGATTTTGTTTTCGCCCAAAAAAACCGTCGAGGAGAACCTCTTTCCGGAAAAACCAAGAATATCTATCTCATTCCTGTGCGAAGTTTTCTGAAGTATTGTCTCAAACGAGAGCTAGCGCCTAATATTCTTTCTCATGAAAAAGTAGCCGTTATAAAAACGCCACAAAGTGATGTTTCGGGATTGAATCATGAAGATTTTGAGCTCCTTCGGTCGTTCGATGGTTCTCAGGACGAGCTTATCAATAAGCGTGATAAAGCCATTATCGAAATGTTTTTTTCTACAGGATTGCGTGTTTCGGAGCTTGTGGCCCTCAATCGAGAAAATATAAACCTCAATCGACAAGAATTCTCCCTCTGCGGAAAAGGCAAAAAATTTCGGTCGGTCTACCTAACCGAAACCTGTATTGCAAAATTAAAAGACTATTTATCCTTGAGAAATGATGCCTTTGCACCACTTTTTATCAATGCTCGAACACGAAAAGATGAACACGAAGACAAAGGTGAATCTCGACGACTTTCTCGTACCGCGATAGAAATAATGGTTTCCAAGCGTGGTAAGCGCTGTGGTATCACAAAGCCAGTTACACCGCATAAAATAAGGCATACATTCGCTACTAGGCTTTTGGGGAATGGGGCGGATATTCGGTCGGTTCAGGAAATGCTAGGACATAGTAATATCGCGACAACACAGATTTATACCCATGTCACAAACGCTAATCTAAAAAAAGTACACGCTGATTTTTTAGAACCCAAGAATTAAGCCTTATTAATTTACAAACTTTTTAGTCGCTTTTCGTAAATTGTTCCAGTCATACGGGAATTTATAAGTCTCAAAAGCCCGTACCAACATGGCCAAACACTCATAAAAGTTATTTTCCGTAAAACAAAATCCTGTACCGGTTTCCTTTTGAGCGTCAAAATTCTGAACCGTATTCCCAAACGGGACAATAGGCACAATGCCTTTTTTCATAACCCTCTTTAGTTTTTCCTGGTTAGGTTTATCCAAAAATAAAACAACATTACTCTTTCGAATGATGCGTTTTTCGTTATCACCAGAAAACTCAAATAGTTCAAATTGCCCATTATATTGCTCAGAAAGGTCTATAAGTTGCTTTTGTGCTTCCCTGTTCTGAGGCATAACCATCGACACCATAAAACCTAAGGCACAAGCGGCTTCTATGGTTTTTACTAATAGTAAATTTTCCTGTTTATTTTCTGTTATAATCCCTATTTGAAAATGTTTGGTACAAAAACTATGGGTTGTCACTGTCTGTTTCTGTGGGGCTAAGGTGTTGTTCATGGGAAATCGTGTTTATGAGTTTATGGGTAGAGATCAGAACATTATAGCAAATATTTAACCTTTTTACCACCAAAACAGATTGCCAAATATCTATAAAAAGTGATGAAGTATATTTTAGGAAAAATAGTCGACCGAACTTTAAATAATTTGCTACTTTACAACTGATTCTATAAGATAATTCATGATTATTAATACTTCTTTTTTAGACCATGCTTGATATTAAAGCCATTCGTAAAAACCCCGAACTCTTCAAAAAGAATCTCGCTCGAAAAGGGGTTAAACCTGATACTATTGATCGTTTAATAAGCGTTGATAAAAATCGTCGAGAATTATTACAAAAAGTCGAAACACTAAAAGCCGAACAAAATAAAGTTTCTAAGCAAATCCCCACCCTTCATGGTACGGAGAAAGAAACGGTTCTCGCTCAGATGAAAACGATTGCCAATGAACGAAAGCTACTGGAAACCGAGCTTGAATCAGCTCTAGATATCTACGATTCGATGCTCAATAAACTCCCCAATCCCCCAAAAGACACCGCTCCTGATGGAAAAGACGATGAAGATAATGAAGTAGTTAAGTTTTTCGGCGAAAAACCTGTTTTTGACTTTGAGCCAAAAGAACACTGGGAGCTTGCTACAGACCTTGATATTCTGGATCAAGAACGAAGCGCCAAAGTTTCTGGGTCACGATTTTATTACCTAAAAAATCATAATCAGAGTCATCAAAAAATAAATGATTAGGTGTTACTTCAGCTGTAATCAACTTATTATCAATACATTTATTCGCAAAAAAATCAATTTCCTCTTTTGTCGAGATATGTAAAAAATGAATTTTCCGATTAAATTCTTGTGCTAATTCCGTCAACTTTTTTGTGGCGTCATAGCAAGCTGTCCGGCTACGTATCTGCGGGTGTATGCC
>JALWQU010000188.1 GCA_026982915.1 Candidatus Altimarinota bacterium
TTCTTATTTTTATTCGAACTATCATTCCTGTAAATGTCGTTCACAGAAAATCTCCCAAACCTCCCAACCAGACTACTATGCTAGATTTTTTGTCCGGAAAACTTAAGACTTTTTAGAAGAAATACCATTGACAAAGTAAAGTCGCTTCTATAGTTTTATGGTAAAAAAATGAGTTACTTCCCTCTTATCGTCGTCATCCAAAACTTCAACCACTGAGGCGACTTTTTTTCTAAAATTTAACAAATGCGCCTCGACCACAGGCGTTTTTTTATTACTATTTGTACACCATGCAAAAAAATTACGATCACACTACCGAAGATGCCCTCTACGCCGACTGGAAACATTCCGGTAAAATGCGAGCGGATAACCAATCAACGAAAAAACCCTTTACGATCCCGCTACCACCACCAAATGTAACCGGACAATTACATCTAGGACACGCCGCTATGCTCGCTATCGAAGATATCATTATTCGGTTTAAAAAAATGACCGACCATGAGGTTTGCTGGATTCCGGGAACCGATCACGCCGCCATTGCCACAGAAAATGTGGTTCTAAAATCCCTCAGCGCAAAATCACGAGAAGAATATAGTCGAGAAGAATTTCTCCAACACTGCCGTAATTTTGCTCAAGAAAAACACGATACCATCACGCACCAAATGGAAAAAATGGGCGCTTGGCTGGACTGGTCCAGAGAGGCCTACACCTTTGATGAAGAACGAAATCAGGCGGTCAATACTATTTTTAAAATGCTCTATGAGGATGGCCTCATTGAACGAGGCTACCGAATGATAAACTGGAGTGTTGGCGCTCAATCAGTACTCGCTGATGATGAGCTTGAATGGGAAGAAGGCACGGCTCCTTTTTATTACATTCGATGTGGTAAGTTCGTGATCGGAACCGTCAGAAGTGAAACCAAGTGTGCCGATAGCCCGTTAATGCTTCACCCAGACGCCAAATATGTCCAGATTACAGAGAAAGTAAAATCCCCCCAGCCCCCTTTATCAAGGGGGAGTAATACAAATTCTTTAGAAACCTTTATTATCGCCGAACATCTTTGGCAAGATGCCGAACGGTTTAATCAAATTTTTAGTCTTATTCCACAAAACCATGAAGATTTTGAAGTAACGGAAACTTTCAGGGGAAAAGACCTTGAGGGACAAACCTTTGATTATGAAACTTATGCGGGAAAACGAAACTTTGTGGTGATGTGTGATGCCAAGGTTATTGACCCCAAAAAAGGATCGGGAAGCATGACTATCTCGCCAAGTCATTCGCCTGACGATTATGATCTGGCAAAACGGCTAAAACTTGATAAATATTTCCGAGAAAAGATTAATCTTGAGGGGAAAATGACTTCGATTGCGGGTGAATGCAAGGGCTTTGAAGTCGCTAAGGCACGAAATGTATCGGCAAAAATAATGCAAGAAAAAGGTTTATTGGTCGGAGTGGAAAAAAACTACAAAAATCGAGTTCCGATCTGTTACCGTTCTGGATCTGTCGTTGAGCCAATGATTAGTCCTCAGTGGTTTATTTCTGTTGAAAAAGAGTTTGAAGCGAAGAAAATGCAGAAATTTATTTTTGTTCGCCATGGAGAAACTCCATCAAATAATAAGAAACTTTACAATGAAATTTATGAAAATTTAACAGAAAAAGGTCAAAAACAAGTAAAAAATCTTTCTAAGAACCTAAGTAATAGAAAAATAAAGAAGATTATTACATCCCCTCTTCCACGAGCAAAAGAGACGGCGCAAATATTAAATAAGGAGTTTAATGTAGAAATTGAAGTTTGGGATGAGCTTAGAGAGTTTGGATGGGGGAATTTAGAAGGAACATCTTATGAAAAAAAGAAAACTGCTATGGATGGACTCAATGAAACTTGTGAAAGTTTTGATTCAGTTAAAAAAAGATCTAATACCTTCTGGAAAAAACTTCATAAAGAAAATGAAGAAGGCGATATTTTGATAGTTGGACATGGACTGACAACTGTTTTGTTTTTTACCGATCGTGATGGATATTCTCCTAATGAATATAAATTTTACCGAGAGAATATTTGGGAGTTCATGGGGAATGCTGATACCAAAGAAATTGAAATTCAAACAGACAAAACCTATACAACAACGCTTAAAAAACAGATGCAGGAAGCGGTTCGTGGCGGACATATCAAGATTATTCCCGAAAAATTCGAAAAAACTTATTTCCAGTGGATTGATAATCTTCGTGATTGGTGTATCAGTCGACAGATTTGGTGGGGACACCGAATCCCTGTTTGGTATGATGAGGAGGATAAAATTGTAGCCACTGGCGTCATAAATCAAAAAGATATCGATCCCTCTTGGCGACAAGACGAAGACACACTTGACACCTGGTTTAGCTCGGCTCTTTGGCCATTTTCCACGACCGGTTGGCCCGATGAAAAATCCAAGGATTTTGAAAAATTCTATCCCAATGATGTCCTTGAAACAGGCTGGGATATTATTTTCTTTTGGGTGGCACGGATGATTATGTTCGGGAAATACGCCACCGGAAAATACCCCTTTCACACGGTTTATCTCCATGGAATGGTAACTGATGAACACGGAAAAAAAATGTCAAAATCAAAGGGCAATGGAATTGATCCATTGGATATGATCAAAGACTTTGGAGCCGATCCGATTCGGCTAGCCCTCGTTATTGGCTCAACGCCTGGGCAAAATATCCCTATTGGAGCGAATAAAATCAAAGGATACCGAAACTTCGTAAATAAACTATGGAACGCGGGACGATTTGTAGAAATGCAAACCGAATCAGTAGGGGCGAAAAATATTTCGCCCTTAGAACCAAAATCCTTAGCCGAAAAATGGATTCTTTCCCGATTTTCGACAACGGCCAACGCTGTTCGAAAGGACCTGGAAAACTATCATATCTCTAGCGCCGGCGACAAAATATACCACTTCGTTTGGGATGAGTTTTGTGACTGGTTTATTGAGGCG
>JALWQU010000189.1 GCA_026982915.1 Candidatus Altimarinota bacterium
CCCTGATACGCTACAAAATCTTCATAAGCGATAACATCCGCCTTAATGAAACCTTTTTCAAAATCCGTATGAATAGCGCCGGCTGCTTTTGGGGCGGTGTCGCCCTTGTTAATCGTCCAAGATCGAACCTCTGTCACCCCAGCCGTAAAATAACTCTGCAAGCCTAAAAGCTCAAAGGCTTTATGAATAAGCGCTTCTAATCCTGATTCTGTGGCCCCAATCTCGTCCAAAAACATCTTCGCTTCCTCTTCCGACAAGTCCCCCAACTCTGACTCAATATTCGCACAAATCGGCACAATCGGGACTTGATCATTAACCTTTATTTTCTTTCGAAAATCAGCCTCTTTAAAATCAACAAAATTTGCTTCAGAAGTATTTGCCACGATGAAAAAAGGCTTCGTGGTTAAGAGTGAAAAATGTTTCGCAATAGGTAATTCATCCTCGGTTATTTCAACCGTATTGGCTAATTCTCCCGCTTCAAGCGCTGTTTTAAATTTTGTCAGTAAATTTTTAGTCAATACGGATTCCTTGTCACCAACACGCGATTTTTTCCCAGCACGATCTAACTGCTTGGTGACCGATTCTAGATCCGCTAAAATTAGCTCCGTTAAAATGATAGAAAAATCTTCTGCTGGATCAACTTTCCCCGAAACATGATGAATGTCCTCACTTTCAAAATCCCGTAAAACATGCGCAATAGCCGTACATTCACGAATATGGCTGAGAAATTTATTACCCAGTCCTTCGCCCTTACTCGCTCCTTCTACCAGCCCCGCAATATCGACAAACTCCACCATTGAGCGTTGAATTTTTTCCGGTTTCACAATTTCTGCCAGTTTTTCGACACGCTTGTCCGGCACCGGGACGAGTCCCGTATTAGGCTCAATAGTACAAAAGGGGAAATTAGCCGCTTCGGCTTTCTTTGACTTGGTAAGCGCGTTAAAAAGGGTTGATTTACCAACATTTGGAAGTCCAACTATGCCAATCTTGAGATTCATGGGAAAAGGTTTTTATCAAATTTTATCAAACTTTCCTGACAAAAATACTGAAAAATAAGAATTCCACAAAAAAAGTCTGACTAATTTATCAAAAAGATGTGATTTATTAAAAAAATCTATTTTCTTTTGCACTCAAAGATCAGAGGCGGTAATTTTAAACTACCGAAAAATAACCTTTTTTAAAAAAACAATATTTACATGAAAGACTTAATTCTCATTGGCATTCAGGGTTCCGGAAAAGGAACACAGGCAAAGATAATAGCCGAAAAATACGGTTACGAAATATTTGAAACGGGCGGAGCCCTTCGTGCCATCGCCGCTTCAGGATCCGAGCTTGGTAAACGCGTAAAAGCTATTATGAACGCCGGAAATCTCGTTTCAAATGAAATTGTAATGGAAATTGTGGCAGACTTTATCGAACAAAACACAACAGATAAACCTATTATTTTTGACGGGATTCCCCGGTCAGAAGAACAACGCATTTCGCTTGAAGCCCTCCTCCGTGAAAAAAATCGTGACTTTGAGGTTTTAGCCATCGAACTTTCTGAGACTGAAGCTTTTAGTCGAATGTTTAAACGCGCTGAAATCGAAGGTCGTGCTGATGACAATGAAACAGCCATGAAAAAGCGAATCGCTAATTTTTATGAATTTACCGAACCACTTTTAACCCACTGGCAAAAGGACGGAAAGCTCCTTCAGGTCTGTGGCGAACACCCTATTGATGAGGTAACCAAACGAATCGAAAAAAAGATTAACCGTTAGTTGTCCGTAAAAAATATCAAAAAAATTATAATTTATCCCCCGAAAAAATGGCACGCTCCAAAATCTACCTCAAAACCCCTCAAGAAATCGCTTGTATGAAAAAAGCAGGACTAATCCTTCAAAAAGCACAAAAAGCGATGAAAGCCATGATTAAGCCAGGGGTTACCCTCGACGAAATCGATGCGGTTGCGGCCGAGGTGATCGCTCAGAATAACAGCAAAGCGGGTTTTCTCGGCTACCATGGATTTCCTAAAACTATCTGCACGATGCTCAATAATGAGGTCGTCCACGGTATTCCTGATGATCGAGTTTTGAAAGCTGGGGATCTTTTGTCCGTTGATTGCGGTGTTATCTGGGAGGGACTTAATGCTGATGCGGCTTTTACGGTTATTGTTGGTGGAGAAGAAACCAATCCTAAAAGAGCTAAATTTTCAGCCTGTGTACGAAAAGCCCTACTAGCCGGTTGCGCGCAAGCAAAAATTGGCAATCATGTAGGGGATATCGGGCAGGCTATCGAGGCTGTTGTCCGAGCCGGAGGCTATAAAATTGTAAGAGATTTTACCGGGCATGGCGTAGGACACAACCTCCACGAAGACCCCTATATTTTTAACTACGGTGTTGCGGGAAAAGGTGCCAAACTGGTCGAGGGCATGACCATCGCCATTGAACCCATCGTGGCGATGGGGAAACCAGGCTACAAAACGCTCAAGGATGGCTGGACCGTCGTTACAAAAGACGGGCAGGACGCTTGTCAGTGGGAACATTTTGGCGCTATTGGCCCGAATGGTCTAGAGATTTTTGCGTAAGAACGGTCTATTATACTCGGTTGATTATATTTTATCGGAGTTGTTGTCCCGCTAAATCCCACATCACTTCAAAAACATTTTTCATTGTCTTATAGATAGCGGGCGAATCGATGATAACTCCGAATTCCTCACTTTCTTCAAAGCTTAGAAATGCAATTTTTTGGCCAGAAAAAGCCAGAAATTCTATTGTATTTTCTTCTGAAAGATAAAGTTTTCGGTGCTCAGAAAAATGTAGATCGTCGCCAGGAGGAATAAAGCGTAAGGATGTTTTTTCGGGAATAATAAATCTAACAAAATTTGTAACTATTCAGTCCCAAATATAGGACAATGAGAATTTTTATCAAATAAACAGGTCAGCGCTTGAGAAGCCGTAGCCCCATTTTTCTTGCAAGTAGCCA
>JALWQU010000190.1 GCA_026982915.1 Candidatus Altimarinota bacterium
TTATTTGATCGGCACCAGCGAGGTACCTATGACGAGTTATTTTAGCGGTGAAATTTTGGAAGAAGCGGATTTGCCGCATAAATTTGTCGCCTATAGTCCGTGTTTTCGAAAAGAAGCCGGAACTTATGGAAAAGACTCAAAAGGGATTCTTCGGGTGCATCAATTTGAAAAAGTAGAGATGATGATTTTTTGCTTACCAGAAAATTCATCAAAAATGCACGAGCTCTTACGAGAAACCGAAGAAGAAATTTTACAAAAACTAGGGATTCACTACCAACTCGTCAATGTTTGTTGTGGAGATTTAGGTATTTCGGCTTCTAAGAAGTACGATATTGAGGCCTGGCTTCCCGGACAAAACCAGTACCGTGAAATGACTTCAACTTCTATTTGTGATGACTTTCAGGCTCGACGACTCAATATTCGAGTACGACGAAAAGACGGCACTATCGAGTATTTACACACGCTTAATGGGACGGCGACGTCTTCTCGTCCGTTGATCGCTATTATGGAACAATTTCAAAATAAAGACGGATCAATCGATATTCCAAAAGTACTACAACCACTTTGTGGGTTTTCAAAAATTGAGAAAAAATGAAATCCGAACTTCTCGATTTAATCAAAAACCTTCAGACACGATATGACCGTATTGTGGATTCTTTGGGTTTAGAGGCTAAAAAAGAAGCCCTCAAAGCCCTGCAACAAAAAATCGAAGCGCCTACTTTTTGGGATAATCCTCAAAAAGCTCAAGAAATTAGCCAAAAAGCCTCACATAAACAGCAGTTTATCGCTCGTTGGGAAACTTTTGCAAAATCAATACAAGAGTTCCCGGAGCTTATCGAGATGGCTACTGATGAAGATCTAAAAGATTTGGAAACAGATTTAAAAAAACTCGAGAAACAGTTTGGTGAAATGGAAACCGAAACACTCCTCAGCGGTGAATACGATACCAACAGTGTTATTCTTTCGATTCACACCGGGAATGGAGGTCAAGACGCCGAAGATTTTAGCCAGATACTCTTGCGGATGTATTTACGGTTTGCCGAGAAAAAAGGCTATCGTACCGAAATACTAGAAGAATCGCCTTCTGATGATGGTATAAAGTCGGCCACAATCGCTATAAATGGGCCTATGGCGTACGGTTATTTAAAATCCGAACACGGGATTCATCGGCTTATTCGCCTCTCGCCGTTTAACGCTAAGAACCTAAGACAAACCTCTTTTTCTCGGGTAGAAATTTTACCAAAGATCGAAAGTGATGATCAGGTTCATATCGAAGAATCGGATATTCGTATCGATGTTTTCCGTTCTTCTGGAGCGGGTGGGCAGTCCGTTAATACGACCGATAGTGCCGTTCGCATCACTTATTTACCGCTTGATTTGATCGTCACCTGTCAAAACGAAAAATCACAACACCAAAATAAAGCCTCAGCGATGAATGTCCTGAGGTCACGACTAGCACAGCTGAAAGTAGAGCAACAAGCCAGCGAGCTCAAAGAACTTCGTGGAGATTTATTAGAAAACTCTTTTGGTTCACAGATACGAACCTATACCCTACAGCCCTACAAACTCGTAAAAGATCACCGAACCAATTATGAGGAAAACCAACCCGACAAGGTTTTTGATGGCGAGCTGTTGGGATTTATCGAGGCTTTTTTACGGTTGGGGAAATAGTCATTACACATCCAATCGAGCAAAAATCTCTTTTTCGACAAACTTCCGACTCCGCCCGTAGGTTAAACGAGAAATCTGCTTAAGCGCTTTTGCCATTTTTTCATCCCCTTTTTCAAGGTAAGGATTACAAGGAATAATCGAGAATGGCTTGGAAGGCTGCGTGTCAATAGACAGCTTCATGACCGCCTTGTACTTATCAATATTAATCAAATCCTGATCGGTAAAGGTTGGCGCCATTTCTTTCGACATCCCTTCCGCATCTTGCGCTCCAATCTTGTAACACATCATCGTTCCCACATTCCCAAAAATAGCGTCTTTCAGATTTACCCCTTTTTTCTGACCAGAGGTATCGATTTGTGAGAGATACTGATGCGCAATATTGAGGGAAAGTCGGTATTTCCGAGCCTCAGAGAGAATAGATTCAATCGAATCAGTCACATAATTCTGGAACTCATCAATGTAGAGAAAAAAGTCTTGTCGCTCTTCCACTGACATTTTTTGTCGACGAAGGGCCGCCATTTGAATTTTGGAAACGATGATAAGCCCGAGTAGTTTTGAATTAATTTCACCAGTAGCCCCTTTTGAAAGGTTCATAAAAAGAATCTTTTTTTCCTGCATTACAGTGGAAAAATCAAAGGAAGACTTAGTCTGCCCGATAATATTCCGCATCATGGAATTGGTCACAAACGCCCCAAATTTAGCCGAGAAATAAGGAATCATTTCTTGCTTTTCCCGAGCGCCCGTCTTCGCCATTTGCTTGGTCCAGAAAGCTTTTACCACTGGATTTTTAATATGTTTTACCTTGGCTTTCCCAAAAGCATCATCCGTAAATAACCGAACAATATCGGTCAGCGAACCGCCCTCTGGATCCGCCATAAGCGTTAGTACCCCATTTCGGAAATAATCCTGAATCCGTGGTCCAAATGTTTCCTCATCAAACATCTTGATCATGATATTCATCGCATCAAGCGCAACGAGGTCGCGCTCTTCATCTGTGTAGGCTTCGAGTAAATTCAACCCCATAGGTCGCTCCAGATCAGACGGATCAAAAATAATCACATCATCCACTCGGTGTTTGGGCACAAAGGGCAAAAGATCTTCAATCAAGCTTCCATGAGGATCAATCACGCAGATTCCGTCTCCGTTATTGAGGTCTTGCCGTATCATAGTCTGAAAAATCGAAGATTTCCCCGTCCCGGTCTGTCCAATAACATAAAAATGACGAAATCGATCCTCCTGCTTCATGTAAATCGGCTGAGAAACTCCACGATAGACATTATGTCCCAACAACA
>JALWQU010000191.1 GCA_026982915.1 Candidatus Altimarinota bacterium
TCTCCCACATGTGTAAAACCGGACACAAAACAAACCCCAGACAAAAACACTAACTCTCATCACCAAGCCCAAAGACTCCAAAAAGCTTCCCAAGACACAAACAGCCACCAAAAAACCAAAAAACAGGAAAAATAAGCACCTGTGTAGGTAGCCGCGAAAAGCGGCAACGAAGATTTGCTATATTATTTTTGCTATA
Source organism: Candidatus Altimarinota bacterium (assembly GCA_026982915.1). Taxonomy (GTDB): domain Bacteria; phylum Patescibacteriota; class Gracilibacteria; order UBA4473; family UBA4473; genus JALWQU01. The sequence goes on from JALWQU010000191.1 coordinate 197, forward strand.
TTATTTTTCTGTCTTTTTTCTCTTCTTATGCTTTTCGGGGTCTGTTTCAGGCCTTGTAGAGTCTGTTTCAACTAAGTAGCCTATTTTTTCTAATAGGCTAATGGCCTCTCTTACAGTCAATTTAATTCCCTTGTTGCCGGGTATTTTCACAGTTTTTTTGGAGTAATTCTCTTCCGCCCATTTTTCGCCTTCAGTGAGGAGATGCCAAATTATGGCCAGTAGCTTCCTAGCTATAGCCGTTACGATAACTTTAAAGTGTTTTCCTCTCGCCGATAATTGGGTAAACCATGTTTTTACGGTCGGACTGCTGTTTTTCGCAGCACCCAAAGCGGCTAAGAACATTAGCCTCTTCAGACGCTTATTACTCTTCATGGAAGGCCTTCCTTGGCGAGTTTTTCCACCGGAATTTTTAGCGGTAGGCGCTAAACCAGCGTATGAAACAAGGTGTTTTGCAGACGGAAATCTCTCGATTTCACCTATCTCAGCAAATATTTTAACAGCTAGGTTAGTCCCGATTCCAGGCACGGATGTGAGAATCTCAATCTGCTCTTTATACGGCTTAACCATGGCTAGAAGGGCGTCGTTCAACCTATTGATCTCCCTTTCAAGCAAACGGATCTCCCTCAAATAAGCCTGTATAACCAAGAAATATGGCTTATTCCTTTTATCCTTAATCGCCATGTAAATGGTTCTAACAGTCTCGTCTTTAACATCCTTTAAACCTATTTTCCCAGCCGCTAAATCCAATAAAGCCTTGATTCTCCTTTTCGACCTAAGCTTACCCCCAAGCCCACTAATATTCAAGCCTAATCTGCTGAGAACACTGCCTATCTCCCTCTTCAAATCAGCCTCTCTATCCCTCATTTTAACAAGTTTTCTAGAGAGAAACCTTATGGCTTGAATTGACTCGTTTGGCACATAGGAACCCTTAAAGAGCCTTGATTCACCGAGTTTCAAAAGCCAAATAGCGTCTTTTTCATCCGTCTTATTTGGTTCAGGCCGCTTAACCTTATAAGCGTTCAGGACGTGAGGCGTGAAACCCGCTCCCTTAAGAGCGTAAAAAAGGGCGAAATAATAGTCACCAGTAGACTCAAAATACACGTCAGAGACATTGTTGGCCCTCAGAAACCTAACAAGCTCCGTCAAACCAGAGGCATTATTATCGAACTCAACAACTTTTATCTCGCCATCACGGCCCCTATAAGCCACTTCGAGAAAGTCCTTATGGACGTCTATTCCAGAGACGTTAAACATTTAAATCAGCCTTATCATAATATATTTTTGGGGAATCAGCCGTTTAGGACCCTGAGCCGTCCTTAAATGCATTTTGCTATTCGGGCTCAAAAGCCCACGTGTAAACTTCGCTTGGGACGGCCCCGGACTAGTTTTATTTACCAGGCTCAAAGGCCTAAAAAATTAACAGCCTCGTAGGGCCTAAACGGCTGCCCCAAAAAAACAATAGAAAAAAAGAAAAATAAGCAGACGTGTAGATAGTCGCGAAGCGACAATAAAGATTTTATTTGAGATAAACCCTTTTCTCAATCTAAAATAATTCATCGAGTCTTATAGGTTTACTTGTGACCCTAGGATTCTCAAATAAAAGTCTTATCAGTTCGCCATTATTGTATTCTAAAACCATATCCTTTCTTGCTACATAGTCCTTTACACTCCCTGTATCCTTCAGTATTTCGGTTTGAATTGTTAGTTCTTTAATAAGGGTTACAGTGTTATAAGCAATATTATTGCTTTTTTCCAATAAAGCTTTCTTGGTTAATGGATCAAAATCCGTTTCCATCACTTTTATGTAGTAATAATCTTGTGGATTAAAAACCCTAGCTTTATGCATTCTAAGCTCACTTTTGCTGTACCTTACTTTTGTTTTATTTATCGGTCTCGTGGGCTCTCTATTAACTCCTATAATATTCCCTCCAGCTAGAGCGGCTAAAACATCTGATGCTGGTGATTTTTTATCCTTTATGTTTGAGATAATTTCTCTTTTTATATTGCTATAGATTAAAACAATGTTTTCTAAGCCCATGGTTTCATCTAATGACTTTAATATATGCCTTAACCGACCAAGGGTCGATTTACTTACCGCTTTTCCCTCAAAATCTATCCAAAAAAGAAAATATTTCTTTTCAATATAGTGATTTATTAACTTATCTAATTCCTTGATGGAAAATCTTAGAGAGATGGGAACAAAGACTGGTTTGTTTGATCTGTATGAAAATAATTCATATACTTTATCTGCATATTCAATAATATTTTCTAATACTAATTATTCGAACTTTGCTTCTCGTTTCTTGATCATATCTAAATACTTTTATGTTTGGTATTAGCAACAGGTCAGAGTGCGCAAAATATAAATTCAAAAAAAGTGATAGATGCTTAACTTTTATCGGAGAGGTTAAGGGGTTATATTTTAAAGTGAATGTAATTATTGAAGTAATTTTTTTGAAATTTTTTCACTAACCCCAAAGAATTTATTTGCTTGGTAATCCTCGGGCTGATTGATAATGTTCTCAATAGTATTCTCACCGATTAGTTTGGATATCTCAATTATGTTTCTACCCCTTTTAGAGAGTATATCGTTTATTTCAAAAATTTGACAACTCTTGATATTCTTTGCGTCAATTGTTTTTAATGGAGCTTCATATTTTTTTCCCAATATTTTTAATATCTTTACGTTGAAAAAGGATTCCTTATCATCTATGGTTCCAACTGTATCTATTTTGCTTATGATTAACACCCCTTAATC
>JALWQU010000192.1 GCA_026982915.1 Candidatus Altimarinota bacterium
AAATTCGTCTTTTCGTTAAATTACAACTCAAAATCCTTTCTGATAAAGGATTATCAAAAAAGATTTATTCGTTTAAATTTCATCAAAAATACTATAATTTCTTGGTCGGCTGAATTTATCAGACTTTCCTTAAATATTTAAAGGTGGTGAGCGCAGAGGGACTTGAACCCGCGACCTCCTGGGTGTAAACCAGATGCTCTAGCCAGCTGAGCTATGCGCTCTCAACCGAAGCCCGAGTTTATGGATTAAAAATCAAAATGCAAAATATTTTTAAAGAAAAAGATTAGCCTGCATATCTACGGCAAATTCTCGAGAATAATATCCGAGCATCATAAAGACAGCGAGCATAGAAAGCGATATGACAAATTCGGCGCTTACTTTTTTGAGAATGAGGGTTTGAATTGTTTTCATTTTTTGGGAGTGTTGGGTTAAAAAAATATCAAAATATTTTAACAGAAAATCAGTAAAAAAACAACCAATTCTTTGACAAAATTATCGGGCAATCGATAATGAAAGAGGATTTCTTTGGGACAATCATTTGCAATGGATTATTGTACCGGGTTGTGTCTGGGTTTCAGGGCCTTTGTGAATGAAGAAACTAGTAGATTATTGTAACTAAATTTAACCTCCTCAAAATTATCATGAAATCACTTTCACAACTTCGGCGAAGCAAAAACTTTCGACTAATACTTATGTTGGTATTATTCGCGCTTCTAGCGGTTCTTTATTTTACTTATGAAAAATTTAGGATCTGGATATTGGGTCTTATGGGAGTGCTTTTGGTCGCGATCGGCATGGAGGTAGCGGACACTGATTTTGATGTTCAAAAACTAATAGAAACGGGTTCTTTTTCGGAATCACGAGTAAAGGTGACCGAAAATGGAACATGGCTTATTAATGAGTGTAAGTCTAAGACCAATTTCAACTGTGATAACTTTAAATACCAAGAAGAAGCGCAAGAACTTTTTGAGGCTTGTGGGGGTGTTGACAATGATATTCATGGTCTTGATCGGGATAAAGATGGCATTGTTTGTGAGTCGCTACGAAAGAGAAAACCAACCGATGAGGTCCGATCCATTAAGTCTATTCTTGGGATTGAGGAGACCACTGAAGTGCCGTCTTCGGAACCATCTTCCTAATGAAAAAAGCGTTTATAGCGGGGACATTCGATGGGTTTCATGTGGGGCATCAATTTCTATTATGGACGGCTTATGCCAAAGTTGAGGCGATGGTGGTTGTGGTGGCACAAGATGTAACTGTCAAGCGGACAAAAGGCCGTTATCCTCGTCGGACAGGACAAGAGCGATTAGCAAGACTTGCGACTGAATTTAAGAATACTCCATCGGTTTCGGTTCGTATGGGCAGGGAGACGGGTGATTTTTTGCAAACGGTGCGAGAAGAATCTCCTACGCATTTATTTTTAGGGTATGATCAAAAAGCGGATATAGACAGAATAAAAGAAGCATTTCCTGATTTAATCATCAAACGAATGCCGGCTTATTTTGAATCGTTTTTTAAATCTTCAAAGTTTGTACAGGGGGACCTTTAGGCGTTTATGGAAAGTCTGATAAATTTATCTGACCAGGAAATTATTTTTACTTTTTTGTTTCTTTGCGCTACTTTTAGGACCTATAATTTTTTTCAATATGTCTGAGCCGATAAACAAGAGAATACGATTTGGACTTACCGCGATTAAGGGCTTGGGAGAGGAGACGGTGGACGTTATCATGGCGGAGCGTAAACGGGGTGGGGGCTTTGCCTCGCTTGAAGATTTTGCAAAACGAGTGCCGGCCAAGTTGATCAATAAAAAAACACTTGAGGCACTAACTTTTTCGGGGGCGTTTGATATATTTGGGGATAGGATGGCTATTTTTAACTCGATAGAGGATTTGACTAAGTTTGCGAGAGAGCAGGAAGAGGCTTCAGAATCAGGACAGATTGGTTTGTTTGGAGCGGTTGAAGATACTTCTGTAGACTTTAAGTTAAAACCAGGAAAAGCGGCAAAAGAGGATATTTTGCGTTGGGAGCGAGAAAGTTTGGGGTTATTTGTTTCGGATCATCCACTAAAGGGTTTGGATAAGTATTTTGAAAAATATGGACATCTCATCGGGAAGTTAATACCGGAGGAAGATGGTGGCGAAAAAAGAACCCTTCATGGTCTAGTTACAGCCGTTCGTAAGATTACAACCAAAAAAGGAAAGGCGATGGCTATCCTCGAAGTAGAGGATACATCGGGTAAAATTGAGTGTGCGATATTCCCTATGGTTTATGAAAAAATTGCCCCAGCGGCGATGATGCAGGATGCTTTTGTGCGAATTATCGGAAAAATCGATGAACGAAATGGAGAGCTTAATTGTATTGTGGATGAAATGAAGGTGGGGGATCTAAAGAATATTCAAAAAATGATCGATACAGAGGATCTAAAACCTCTAGAAACGACAAAAGTATCAATGCGTAAGGAAGCGTCAGGCTATGGAATTTATATTCCAGCAACCGTAACACGAAAAACCGTAAACGAGATAAAAAAATATCTTATGGCGTCAAAGACAATGGATGACACGGGCGTTTCTATTCAGATTCATATTCAGGACAAAGTCGTTAATCTGCCTTTTCAAGTTCAATACTCCGATCAATTGCGTTTGGCCATTGAAGAGGGGAGACCTTTTGAAGATGGTTCCTAGTTAAGCTCTAAACTCAAGATATCCGTTAGGGGGATGTCTATTTTTTTGCCTGTTTTACGAGTCCATAGTTCGCCTTGTTGGTTTTCGAGCAGTCGTTCAGAAATAACTATTTGATAGGGGATTCCGAGGAGTTCGAAGTCGGCAAATTTTTGCCCTGGTCCGACTTTCTTTTCTCGACGATCGTCATACAAGACCTCAATACCTTGATCTTTTAGTTGTTGATAGACTTCATCGGCTTTTTCATAAACAGCGTCTTTTTTCCCAATAGCGGAGAGATAAACCGTAAAAGGCGTGACGGACTTGGGCCAGACAAGACCTTTTTTATCAGCAAAAAGTTCGGCTAAAATCCCCATAATTCGAGAAATACCAATACCATAGCAACCCATGATGATTTTTTGTTTCTTGCCGGTTTTATCAATAAAATGATAATCAAATGATTTAGAAAATTTATCGGCTAAGGGGAAAATATTACCAACTTCTACGGCTTTTTGGGAGGTCCATTTTTTTTGATTGGCGTCGCTGACAATTTCTTTATTGAAATAAGTATCGGTTTCTGGATCGAGGAAGATATCGTCTTCGCCAACCTCAGAAAGGGTCTGGAATTCATGACTAAATTCGCTAAAATCGCCACCATCAGCGGCTACGTATTTCGTAAGGTGCCCGATACCCAGCCGATCGTATATTTTTTCATAGGCTTTTTTTTGTATGGCATAGTAGGCTTCAAAATCTTCTTGCGTCGTATGAAAAGAATAGGCGTCTTTCATCAAAAATTCTCGACCACGAAGGAGACCTGATTTGGCACGAGCTTCGTTTCGGAACTTGGTCTGCATTTGATAAACACAGACGGGAAAATCTTTGTAAGAATTACAAAAGCGTTGTACGAGTGGCGTTACGATTTCTTCGTGTGTGGGAGAAAGGGCTACTTCTTTGCCGTTGGTGAGTTTGAGCTTGTAGAGAACATCAACACTATCCCATCGCTGCGTTTTTTTCCAGTTTTCTTTGGGACAGAGTGAGGGCATGAGTAGTTCGATGGCTCCCGTGTTATTCATTTCTTCACGAATAATGGTTTTGATTTTTTTGATAACACGGAGTCCGAGGGGGAGGAAGGAATAAACGCCGGCCATTTCTTTGCTAATATAGCCGGCTTGGATCAGAAGCTGAGCGTTTCGTGCTGATTCATCGGCGGGTGTGTCCTTGGAAGTCTTGAGGAAGTATTGAGTGTATCGCATGATAAAAGGATGTTTTAATTAATCCTCCTTATGGTATTTATTTTTGTTATTTTGTCTTTATTAATTTTTACTTAATTCAGTATTCATGATTAAATGTTAGCCTGAATTATTATTTAAAATTTCGGTTGACTAACCGATATCATTACTTGTACAATATTTCTGTACTTAAAATGAAGTAAAAATGACAACACTTTCTTATTCTCAAACCCGACAAAATTTAAAGTCTATTTTTGATGCTGTCAGTAGTGATAGTGAGCCTGTTTTTGTTAAAAGGCGGAATGGAAAGGGGGTTGTTATTATTTCAGAAGAAGATTACGCTTCTTTAAATGAAACAGCCTACCTCCTTGCTACTCCAGCAAATCGAAAGCACTTAAAAGCAGGACTCAAAAATATAGAAGAAAATAAAATTGAAACTTTTGAGTCTCTAGAAGCACTTGATCATGCTCTTTAGATTTGAAAAAAATTCACTCAAAGATCTTCAATACTGGAAGAAAAATAAGCCGTCTTTATACAAAAAAATACGGGAACTTCTGAAAGACATTACCCTGAATCATTATGAAGGCATAGGAAAACCAGAATCTCTAAAAGAAAATCTGTCCGGATGGTGGTCGCGAAGAATTAATCGAGAGCATAGACTTGTTTATCGTGTCAAAAATGATGCAATCATTATCTTGTCCTGTCGGTATCATTACAAGTAGAGAAAACTACTCCCCACTCGGAATAATATTCTCAACAGCCGCCCATTTGGCGGGCTTATCTTTGGGGATAATGATCGTAACCTGATCGCCAACATGCGCTCGGAAAAAAGTTACAGAAGCGTATAAAACATGATAGGTGTCAGAATCAACTAATACCTTGTATTGTGAGCCATCCATAACAAGACTCCCGACTTTTAGTACCCGAGGAATGAGTTCGATTTGTTTGAAGATAAAAGCCCCGTTTTCGGCAATAGTAAGTTTTAATTTATCGCCTTCAATGAGTTTTGATTTAGAGGCGTAATTGGCGGGCACAGGATAGATATTGCCTTCCCCATCTACCATATTTTGCCCATCAAAAAGCCCTTCAATAATATTTGCCTCACCGTTGAATTCTGTAGAAGATTCTTCCGGATAGTTGTTACCTACAGTATTAGGATTTATGCCCAAGCTTTTGGTTAGTTTCTCAACCCATTTTTCAGAGGCCGATATAGAGGACTTGGCGCTTACGAGGGATTCTTGGATTTTTTGGAGAAGCTTTTCGTTATTCATGGTGTTTTATTTTTATTTGTATTTCGGGGCTAGGGGATTAGATCATTCTAACAGAAAAGGTGATGGAATTCAATTCTTTTTCTTTGATTTTTTATTCTCGGGTATTATGCTTTTTCGGATGATGAAAGTAATAATTGGCTTCGTAGTGTTTGTTTTGGGTATAGGGGCTGGATTAAATCTATCGTTTAGTTCTTTTGAAGAAAAACCAAAGCTAGACACTTCTATTGATGTTAACGATCCAGTAGTCAAAAATACCTTTAAACTAGAACCGGTTACTTATATGACGACCGCCGTGTCAGGGTTTGCGTCTTCACGAGGCGGCGGGTCTTGTGGGGGATAGTTTTGAGTGATACTTTGGAATGGCTCTGAAATAATTTTTAAAAAATCAAAAAAAATGGCAGAAAAAAAGAAAACGACCGCAAAATCAACTAAGACAAAGAAAACCGCTAAGATGGTTATTAAGAAAACAACTAAGGCTTCAGCTGCAAAGAAGGCTGGAGTTAAGAGCGTGACCACAAAGAAGACATTAACGAAAACTACTACTAAAAAGACGCCAGTGAAAACAACAACACGCAAAAATACAACAAAATCTAGATCAAAAAAAGTAGATAGACCTATTGTGGTTGTATCCTCTTCGTTTGATATGAGTTCAGCGGCTTGGGTTTGGTTTTTTGTCGCTATGTTATTGGGCGGTCTTTTTATTGGGACGGTTTTGCAATCAAGTGAAAAAGTTAAAGAAACACCAAAACCAATGCAAGATATTGCTTATTCGGAGGAAGGAAAGGCGGTTACCGTTGATGGTAATCTGTATGTTTCCGCTAATAAAATTGAAGAAGGACTTCGTGTTGAGTTGGCAAAAGGGAGTGAGCTAGCCGTCTATGGTGGAAAGACATGGATTCCTGTTCCAGGGAACCCTATAGAGGTTATAGCGGTTACGGATAAGACTTGTACTACTTGTAATATTACCAATGATATTGCGGCTCTCCGTCAAAATATTACACCAGCGCTCTTGGTGAGGACGGTTGATGTGCGTTCTGAAGAGGGAAAGAAGCTTATGAGTGATTTTGCGATAAAGACGGTCCCGCAGTATATTCTAGGTGATGGTGTAGAAAGTTTTAAGGGTGCTGATGGAAAATTGTTTGTAGAGGCCGCAAAGGAAGTTCTAACGAAAAAAGATGGTAAATACGCCATTATTGGAGCGAAAACAGGTTTTAAGTCTCAGAAATTTATTGCACCACCAGCTTTTGCCGATCTCGATAAAGAACCCGTTAAAGGAAAGGGGGGTAAGGTTCGAGTGGTGGAATTTACGGATTATCAGTGTCCATTTTGTAAGCGTTTACACGATACGAATAAGACCCTTATTGACCGTCTTGTGAAGGAGGGGAAAATTGAATATATCGTCAAGGATTTTCCTTTAGGATTTCATGCAGAAGCACCTTCGGCTCATAAAGCGGCTAATTGTGTTTTACAAGAATCTGGTAACGAAGCGTACTGGAAAATGAATAATCTTATTTTTGAAAATGGTGCCTCTTGGCAGAAAATAGGACCTGATAAAGCTTTAGATTATTTTGTTTTGGAAGCCGATAAACTGGGTGTTGATATTGCCGAATGCGTAAAAAGCACCGCTATTGATGAAGAGATAAAGGCGGACCAAACAGAAGGTTCTACCTATGGTGTCAGTGGTACACCTGCTCTATTTATCGGTAAAAGTATTATGCCAGGGGCTATTGATGCGACCACTTTTGAAGCGGCTGTTGAAGCCGAAATGGCGACTAAGTAATACGACTATTATCTATTAGATCATTCTTTTGCCATGTTTATAAAGGCAATGCAACCTTATTGCTTTGAGCGTTCTAGGTAAATGATTTAAGCTATTCGGTATAGTGCTCTTAACCCTCTATAATCGTTATATGTTTTATTCCAACCCTCATAAATACTGGAAAAAAGGCCTAAGTATCGGTCTTTTATTTACACTGTTGACATCTCTAATACCGGTTTCGGTAGTTAGTGCGATTGTTGCTCCACCGGAAGTGCCCACTCCACCTAAGGTTATAGAAGAACCACTTTTGGCAATATTGGTTGAAAAGGAGCTTTATGCCGATAAGGACCTACAGCAAAAAATAAAACGATATGCGACGGATGGTGCAAAGTCTATTAGTGGTCGTTCAGTGATCGTGCCTTTGTCTCACGATACGAATCCAAAAGATATTTATGAAGGTCTAGCCGATCTTTATTTTATGGGGGATAAAGGAGATCTTACTTCAAAGCTAAAAGGGGTGGTTCTTTTTGGTGACATTCCGCTACCAGTGGTAGAAAAAGAAGGGCGACTATGGGCGACCATTTTCCCTTATACTGATTTTGAGGCACGTACGTATCTTTGGAATGATGAAAAAGATCGCTTTGTTTACGATAATGGACGGACTATGCAACCTGAAATTTGGCACGGGGTTATTCGTTCTCGTGAAAAAAAACTAAAGGATCAGATTACAGAAATTAGTACTTATTTGGATACGAATCATGAGGTGCATACAGGAGATATAAAATTTAAAAATCATATTTTTTACGCGGATACAAAGACGCAGAAAAACATGCCATCGGTTGTGGTTGATCGTTATAATGCTTGGATAAAGTATGCCGAATCCTTGCAGTATAAGCGTTATAATAAAGCACTTTTTAAGGCGATAGATACAGAATTAAAAGAAAAGAATCCATTACTTTCCTTGTCGGGAGAGCTTTCTGAATCCCAAAAAGCAGCGGTTATCAATAAAGTTATGGCGGCGACGGGAAAGTCTGCCAGTGAGGTGGCTTCGATGATCGAAGAACAAGATATGTCCCAGGTACCGGATATGGCTTTGCGATTTATTATTGATCGGTTAGCTATAGATTTTTTGGAAGCCAATAAGTCTTGGACGGAAAATCTTAAAAAACTGACAACCTCAACTGGTGCTTGGCAAGAACGAGAAGCGGATACAACGGTGAACCTTATCATGCGTAAAGATGCGGGGTCGTTGTTGCGTATGAAAATGCTCAATAATTTACTTGAGGCGAATTTAGTCGTTCTTCTGAGAGAACATAATGTGGCAGAAGATATTACCGTGCCCCACACAACGACCATTTCAACGGAAAACGGAAGTGTCGAAAAGCCTCTTTATTGGAATGGGGTTGATCGGAAAAAACTACGAGTAGGGGATTGTTCTCTTTATCGTGGTCGAAGTTGGGAGGTATCGCATCCTTTTTCAAAAAAAGTCATCTCTAATCGAACGCTTAATGTTGAAACCGTTAATTCTTGCGCGAATATAAAGGAGCCAAGGGCCAAGCGTAACGCTGATAAATATGAAGCTTGTTGTGCCAAAAATCTTAAATTTGAGAATAATAAATTTGATATTTCGGCTTGTGATACGGGATCAAAATGGGTGATAGAGGCTAAAAAACCAGTACATCATGGAGCGGAATTACCCGTATTTGATTTTAAGGGGACACAAGAGGCTTCTGGGGTAGATGGAGCTTATGGTTGTGATGAAATACGGGATGACAGTAATCAGGCCGAAGAAGTCGCTACACGATTTGATTCGCTTATGATTCATGTGGAGCCCGCGATGGAGGTTGTCGAAATTCATGAGAAAAATCTTAAAATAAAGGATTTACCCGTTGATGATCCTCATGGGTTTTCTTTTTATGATCATGAAAAAAAGTTTCATCGTTTAGATTTCCCCAATCTTTTTGATCTTAGGGGGGTGGTTACCTCTGAAGCAGACATAGAGAATAAGGTCCGATCTTTTTTAGAAAATGAAATAGCCACGATTAACGAATTTACTCAAAAAGGGAATGCAGAAACCGCCAAAAGATACAAAAAAGATAAGCAACTAAACTGGCCTGGAGCTTCTTATGCTTTGCCTGCTGGTTCACGGCTCGAAGGTGCTTGTACTTATCAGAAGAAATTTGGTAATCCTGATGAGTTTACCAAGCAAATAACCTGGACAGAATCTTGTTCTTTTTCGCCTCCTGCAAATGCCGAACCACCCGTGACAGAAGAACCTATTAATACTTCTAATCGAATAGTTCGTTTTTATGAATCCGGCAAAGAAATATCGCAAGACGAAGTAGAAAAACTCCTGGCCATAATTGACGCCAAAAAATTATTAGGTGCTTACGATTGGATAGATCGACCACTAGAAGAAAAACAAAATATAGCCCTTGAAAAAGCTTTGGGGGACATAGAGGAAGCCCAATCATTTTTTGATGACCCGCTTATGAATGGTTATGAGTTGGTCAATCTTTCTGGGGATATGACCGATGGATCAAGCTTTTTATTAGATTTTACTCCACGGGATTTTGAAGTTGATACTGATTTTATGAAGGCGAAAATTGAAGCGCTTAAAAAGGAAATACCAGAAGCAAAACCAGATAAGCCATTTATAAAAGGAATAAAAAGATTAAAACCGATGAATCTTTTGGTCGCGACACCAGAGGGGGTCCAAAAGGTAAAAGTAGCACAGTCACTAAAAGGCGCTATTTTAAAGCCATCGCAAGAAAATATTTTTGTAGCGGGGAGTGATCCACAGCCGATACCACTTACGTTTACGATTCAAAAGAAAACAGGGGAAGTGGATACGGATAACTATGCAACCGAAGTTTCGCTGAAATTTTCATCCAATGATGGTCACCAGTTCTTTGACTTTTATCCGTCGTCAACTATGACGACGGTCGCTGGTAAAGCACATTTTTTCCTTAAACCCAAAGGAAATAAGTTTGGGGCGAAATTGGCTATAAACGCGATGGCTAAAAATGGTAATCAGGTTATTACCGCCGATCCTATTCCGGTTCGCGTGACTAAAAAGATTTTGAAGGCTTTTGCGGATGATTCTACGCTGATTGCGGGGACAAGGGATGGAACAGATATCCGTATTAAGGTTTATGATGAGGATGAAACCGTGACAAGCGCCTTTGATGGGAAAATAGTAACGTTGACCACCGATGGGGGAAGTTTTTTAGGAGGGATTAATACCGTTAAGATTGATAATGGTAAAGCGGTTATTCACTTTTTACCCGGAAGAAAAGCGGGTGATTTTGTGATCAACTTAACCACCGATGCCGAGACACTTCCTAACGCACAGGTACCTATTTATATATCCCCAGATGAACCGGCTGTTCTGGATTTCAAAAACAGATCGGCTATTTTAGTGGCAGGTGGTGGGTATCAACCGATTGAAGCGGTTGTTATGGATGGATATGGAAATGAAATTGAAACCATCGCTCATGAAGTATCATGGATGATTGAGGGGGCATCGGTTGAAGATGAAAAAGCAATGGATATAAACCCACGACTTGAGGGGGTTCAAACATGGGAGATTGCGGGGAATATGGCGGTATCTATTGAACCGAAAGAAAAATCCGATGTTGTGCGTGTTAGCTTGGATTCTTCTTTGTTACCAAAGGATAAAGGGGTAAGTCGTGAGTTTCATATTGCTAAAAATCCTATTTTTGAGGTAACGCTTTCGGAGCCTTCTGTCGAGGCAGGGGACAAGAAGTTGATAAAAGGAGTTATTAAGGCAAAAACCATGGAGGGCGATCTCATTAAAAATGACTTAACCGCCAATATTTCTATTTCACCGATTAGTCTGGATAGACTGCCTCTTTCGGTGGATTTAAAAAAGGGGATTGGGAAGTTTGAGTTTTATTCAACGAATAAAGCCGGTAATTATACGCTGACTTTTGCCTCTAAGGGATTTGTGAATAAAGTGGAACCTTTCACGGTTAAGCCGAACAAAAAAGCAAAGGTTATGGTTACCGCTCTTAAAAAATCATGGGCTAAGGATGAAGATACTATTCCTTTGGATATTATTGTGAGTGATTCCTATGGTAATCAGATTAATACATCGGATAAAATATTCCTGCGTCTTACCAAGAAGAGTGAAGGGCTTGTTGATTTTGAGTCAACGACCATCAACCTGAAAAAAGGTCGAGGGGTGGCGCTTCTCCATCCTAAGGGAAAGAGTGGGGAACTAAATATTATTGCTCATGGGGAAGGGGTTATTGATGGATTTATAGATCTTAACCTAGGATATGCCTTGTCTATTGCAGAGGTGAAAAAGCACTTTTCACCAAAATCATTATTTATGATTCTTACGGGAGGCGCTTATGAAAACCTCATTCAGTCACAAAATATAGCGACGAATCTTTTATTTTCGGGTAAAACACAAGCGATTGTGACGATGAGTGCTCCGTTTCAGTCGGTTAAAACGCATTATGGCTTTATCAGTCAAGAGGGAACTATCTCCGAATCACTGACGGTAAAATTTGTGCTTGAACAACCACAGCCGCAAGTTTTAATCCTGGATAAAAAGAAACCGTTAGTGCGTGCTAAGATTGTTTTTGACCAAAAGCCCGGTGTTTGGATTAATAAAAAACAAAA
>JALWQU010000193.1 GCA_026982915.1 Candidatus Altimarinota bacterium
TAATCCAGCTGAAAATATGTGGGATGAGATCAAGGAGAAATTTTTTGGTAATATTTCTTTTAACTCCATGAAAAACCTCGAAAAACAACTCCTAGCCGCCGCTCTTTTTTACGAACAGGCCTCTAGTATTGTTTCTTCTATTTGTAACTGGGATTGGATGAACATGTCTCCGGTATGATTTCTATCGCAGTTTGGTATTATTTGGCTACTTGCAAGAAAAATGGAGTTACAGGATCTGAAGCGCTGACCTGTTTATTTGATAAAAATTCTCATTGTCCTATATTTGGGACTGAATAGTTACGTTTCTACTTTTTAAGACTCCGTTAAACGAGCAAACCCATTAAGTCAATGCTCTTTTTTCAGAGCTTTTTCAGAGCTATCACTATTGCTCTCAGGAACATCTGATCGATTATTAAATTTACTAGGATTCTTCAAATACGCTATATTTGATACAACCCGCTCTTCACCAGCCTGAACCGATCCACCCATACCACTCTGATGTTCAGCTCCTAAGGCAGAAAAAGGCGAAATTTTAGTAGATAATTGCGCCAGAAACTCTCTTTGTTGTTCCAAAAAATCATTTTTATTCGCTTCTTCTTCATTTTGTGCTACCATTTCTTTTTGGTCAATGGATCTTGCAATAGAATCACGATCTTGTGGAGGAATATTATGAACACCACAAATCAAAGACTCCTTGGATCTGTAAGCATCACCAATAACTTTTATCTGTTCTTTTAAAAAAGCGTCCCAATCCATTTCTTCTAAATCATGGGCTTGTAGCTTTTCGCCACCTTTAATTGTTTCTATATTATTCATGATAATTACAGATTAGCAAGTTGATTATCAAGATCTTCCAGCTCAACAGCCTCCTCTTCTTCTATTTTTTTCTCGGCAAATTCATAGAGCGCCTTAACTTTTTTATGCGCAAACCGTTTTTTTATATCCACTTTTTTTTGCAGATGCTTTATCAAAAACTGACGCTCCTTTTCGAGCGCCTGCACTAAGGCTACTCTCTGTTCCTCCGTCATAAAAACAAGACTCGACTCCCACCAATTTTTTTTATCCTTGGTGAGGCTTTCCGATTCACTTAATAGCTTTATGATATATTCGTCGCTCGTGTTGTTTGACATCCAAGGATTTTACCATAAAAATGCGACCAAATCAATGATAATATTCAAAAACACAACCGGTACGGAAAAAATAAGCCTACAGAAAAATGAGAAGAAAGTTATTCAGCTGGAAGATTTCGCTATGGATAATCGTAACTTTTCCTTGGAAGTAAGCCTTTTAGGCGACAATGCCGAAGTTTCTATCACTGGACGCCTTCAGTCTCGTAAAAATCAGGTAAAAAAATGGGATATCACGCTTATTTTTCAGGGTAAAAATCAAATCGGGTCTATTGATATTCGGGGTATCGCCGAAGGTGAAAGCCTCCTAATGATCAATGCCTCAGGCATTCTATCAAAACAGTCACAAGAAGCCACCATCGCTATTAATGAAAAAATCGTACTTTTTGATACCGCAAAAGGACAATGCATCCCCATCCTCACCGTCAAGACCGATCAAGTAAAATCTGCTTCTCATGCCGCTACTGTGGCACCATTTGACCCACTTCAAAAAATTTATTGTCAATCTCGAGGCATTTCGGCCAAAGAAACGGATAATTTACTAAAAAAAGGTTTCTTAGTTTGTTAGGCCTGGGGGATTTTCATCAGCAGCAGGATTCTTTTCTGACTGATCAAGGCGGTGATCATCGCCAGAAAATACCAAGGATATAATGGTTTTCGTTATCACAAAAGCAAACATAATAACTAGCAGCCCTAAAACGGCTCTTATAAGCCCTTTTTTAGCTTTTTCAATACCCTCAGACTCCCCAAGGGCGAGAAGCAGTATACCCGAGTTAAGCGCTATAAAGAAAATAGCCACACCTCCCGCAAGACTCGTAATGACATTCGTGACACTCTGAATAAAGGTTGACATTCCGACCTCAACCTCATCATCTTTTTTCCCGTCTAAAACAGGTAATACCGACAGTTCATTTGGCGTCTGCTCCCCTTTAATTTGTACATTAATGCCCACATTAGAAAGACCTTCCTTAAGCGATACTGCCTGCATATTCCCCACCCAAAGAATCCCTATCAGTAATAATACAATGTGGCTAATTTTTTTCATAGGGGTTTTAATTAAATAAATTCAGTATTAACAATAAGACTTACGATTGAGTACGACAATGCCGTAATAAAAACACTTACAATCGTCCAAAAGATAATATCCTTAGCTTTTTTGGTCATTTCTGAGTTACCACTACTCGCTATATAGATAATACCCGCAATAATGATCGCTCCAACCGAAAGTGATAGAATGAAAATCAAAACCATATTTGTTAGAGACGGCAGTAAATTCTCCCTTATATAATCCGGTGCATCTTCGGCTTTATCAGGACCGATAAGAATATTTTCACCATTCCAACTATTGGCATTTATAATAGGAGGAGATTTTTTCCCTTCAGCCTGAGCCACCAAGGTATTAACCCCAAAAATAACTAAACCTAATCCTAAAAATCCGTATAATATTTTTTTCATCCAGCAATAATACCATAAAAATGTTTATAATTCAACGATTTTCTTCGTTGACTTTTTATTTTCCATTCTTAACATCTGATTACTTCTGCGCAAAACCGGGCCGGTTGCAGAGTGGTCAAATGCTGCGGGCTGTAAACCCGCCGGCTTATGCCTTCGGGGGTTCGAATCCCTCCCGTCCCACCACAAGAATCTCACTTTTAAGTGGGATTTTTTTGTACAACAAGACAGTACTGTCCGAGAAAAAATCAACAGAAAGATAATTGAGGCGGAGAGTTATTGAGGCAAAGTTTTTTAACCTGATTGGGTTTAGCACCAAGCAGACTAATAATATGAATCCG
>JALWQU010000194.1 GCA_026982915.1 Candidatus Altimarinota bacterium
CCACGGTTCTTACAATGAAAGACAATAAAACCATTGTTATCCCCAATGGAGATCTTTCCAATAGCAGTATTGTAAATTACACCAATCAAAAGATTAGGCGTGTCGATATGACTTTTGGTATCGGCTACAACGATGATATCAAAAAAGCTAAAAATATTCTTTATAAACTTATGAAGGATGATAAACGCGTTTTAACCCATCCAGAACCCTTTGTTGGGCTTTCGGAACTTGGTGATAGCTCGGTTAACTTTGCTGTACGTCCCTGGACAAAGACAGAAGATTACTGGGGTGTTTATTTTGACATGAATGAAAAGGTAAAAGCCGCCTTTGATGCCGAAGGTATCTCTATCCCCTTTCCACAGAGAGATATTCATCTACACACGGTACAATAATAATGCTTCAACTTATTCTTAAATATCTTTCGCCTAAAAACTTCAGAAACGATACCCTTTCGGGTCTCACGGTCGCACTAGCCCTTGTTCCCGAAGCTATTGCTTTTGCCTTTGTCGCTAAAGTCGACCCTATTATTGGTCTTTATGCGGCCTTTATG
The DNA here is from genome assembly GCA_026982915.1 of Candidatus Altimarinota bacterium. GTDB lineage: Bacteria > Patescibacteriota > Gracilibacteria > UBA4473 > UBA4473 > JALWQU01. Next base: position 551 of record JALWQU010000194.1, read on the forward strand.
GTCAGTTTCATCGCCGCACTGTTTAGTGGAAGACCTGGTATGATTTCTGGGGCTACTGGCGCACTAGCCGTCGTCATGACTAGTTTAGTTCTTGAATATGGGGTGAATTATCTTTTTGCAGCCGTTATCTTGATGGGGATTATTCAGCTATTAGTTTCTTTTTTCAAGCTCGGTAAATTTGCTCGAATACTTCCTCATCCGGTCATGCTGGGATTTGTAAATGGATTAGCCATTATTATCTTTTTGGCACAAATTCCTCAACTACAAACCCATACACCAGAAGGTAAATGGGGCTGGGTAACCGGTGATTGGCTCCCAACAGAAGCCATGGTGCTGATGCTTGGCTTGATCGCTACTACGATGTTTATTATTCACTTTCTTCCCAAGTTTACCAAAGCGGTCCCCTCTTCTCTGGTTGCTATTCTTTTTTGTACAGGGCTTGTTTATTTGTTGGATCTCAATGTTCTTACGGTAAAAGATATGCTCGCAGGTGGGAGCTTATCAGCTCATTTTCCCACTTTTAGTATTCCGAATATTCCGTTCACCTTTGAATCACTTCGCATCATCCTGCCTTACGCTTTTATTTTAGCGCTTATTGGTCTGATTGAATCACTTATGACGCTTTCTCTTATCGATGAACTCACCGATACTCGTGGAAAAAATGACCGAGAATGTATGGCTCAAGGAACAGCCAATGTGGTTACCGGTTTTTTTGGTGGCATGGGTGGATGTGCGATGGTCGGACAAAGTATGATCAATATTAATTCTGGTGGACGAGGAAGATGGGCCGGTATTGTCGCTGGATTAGCCCTTTTATCCTTTATTCTTTTTGCGTCACAATGGATAGAAATGATTCCTCTAGCGGCGCTCATTGCCGTAATGTTCATGGTAGTTCTTGGGACTTTTGCCTGGTCTAGTTTCCGTATTATCCCCAAAATTCCACGAACGGATGCTTTTGTCCTCATCCTTGTTTCGGTGGTTACGGTTTTTACGGATTTAGCTATGGCGGTGGTGACAGGGATCATTGTGTCGGCGCTTGTTTTTAGCTGGAAAAAATCACAAAATATTTCGACTAAAACCTTCATTGATGACAAAAAAGCAAAACACTATGAATTAAGCGGTTATATTTTCTTTGGTTCGGTGCGAAATTTTAGTGACTTGTTTACGGTTAAGGCCGATCCTAGCGAGGTCTACATTGATTTCAAAGATGCGAAAGTCCTTGATCATTCTGGTATCGAAGCGCTCAACGCCCTCACCGATCGCTATCTCAAACGAGGCAAAAAACTGCACCTACTACACTTAAGCCCTGATTGTCGAAAGTTGCTGAAAAATGCGGAAGCCGTGATTGATGTAAATATAAAAGAGGATCCAAAGTATAATATTGCGGATGATCTACTCGATAGTTAAGGAAAAGTATTTCTAAAATTCAAATTCCCTAAACAACCTTCATTTAGCGAGGCTTAATCGAATATTATTTTTTCTTTTCATCCCCATTTACAAGGGTATTTTGGGAACATTAAACCCTATCTTTACTTATTAACTCATTAGGCTTTTATTAATAATTTTTGATCAATATTTAATTTAGTTTATAAAAGTCTTGACTATGATGTAATATAAATGTATAAATAAATGTGACATTAACATATAATAAATATCATGGGAAAACATGAAAGGCTTCCGGTCTGTATTGATGTAATTGACCGTACTGATGTAATTGAAAGGCTTCCGGTCGGTACTGCTTTAATAATTCATGAGGATTTACCTTTGGGGCTACCCCGGGTATTTGATGCAGGAAATCAATACTTTACGGAAGATAAAGACCCTACTGTAAACCCTAAAATCGACGGAGATTTTGATACTACACTTAGTGCTGCCGTATTGTTAGCAAAAGTAAAATTACACCCTTCTTCTATGGTTAAGAGTATCCAACTCTCAGTATTTTTTCTACTTAATCATCATAAAATCTCCCAGGAATCTCGAATCAATATCCTTAAGGAACTAGTAGATAAGGCCTTAGACAGCCCAGTTTTAAAAAAATAACCTGAGAAAAATCGAGAGTAATAAGAATTTTGGGTACATCAAACACTTAACGATATTAATATTATTTGTTTCGATGAAAGCCTGCAAAATTCAGCCGATCAAGAAATTATAGTATTTTTGATGAAATTTCAACGAATAAATCTTTTTTGATGATCCTTTATCAGAAAGGATTTTGAGTTCAAACTAAGTAGCTTATATTTTTTTGAGATAAGCCCTCAAAGTCCCGTACTCGGGAGCTCAAAATAGGAAGCTCTTAATTCGGCATTTTTGAGCGGACGGGTGTTAATTTAACGAAAAGACGAATTTCTTCGGCTGCCTCTGTAGTTC
>JALWQU010000195.1:0-10076 GCA_026982915.1 Candidatus Altimarinota bacterium
TCTTGACATCACCCTCGGAGACACGTCCATCAAGGATTGTGTTCAGTGTCTTCTGCATTAATAGAAGTCTCTTTATGTATTTATTTTTTCTAATGAGTCCGCCTTTTACCTCACCTAACACTTTTTCGTTAGGCTTACCAACAGCCTCTTTAGCGGCTTTTTCAAATTTTGCCATAGGTGCTAGGTCTTCTGGTTTTAATTCTTCATAGGTGAATTTTTCAAGACCGTCCTTATGCTTGATTAAAACTTTAATGAGGGCTTTTCTTTTTGGAAGAAGTAACTTCTTCAACTTTAATTTAAATCTTGTACCACTAATAATTTTTGGTAAATATTTTTTAATTGTTTTCCAGTTTTTCCCATTAGCAGCCTTAAAGAGATCACTATCCTCATTAGGATTAACCTCCTTAAGAACCGCATCAACTTTATTAAAGGCCTTCTTTGGACCTTTTTTTTGTTTTCTTTCAGATTCCTTAGATTCCTTACCACCAAACCATTTCTTGAATGCGGTAAAATGAAGATGTACAAAAGGTAATAGTAATTGTAAGAATGCCCAGCTTTGGAATAAAACGCCAGAGATACCATATTTAGTAAAAGCCTCAATAGGTGTGTATCCCGCCTCTTCGGCAGCTTTTTTAAAATTAACCTCTTCGGTCTTGAGTTTGTAAAAATCCACATCGGGCATTTTTTCACGATCAATGAAATCACCAATATCGAGATTCTTTTGGGGCACATTCTGAAGAATCTCCATTTGCGCTATTAGCTTTTTCCGTAATGCTGGGTTAGCGGTAATGGCCTGAACCGACTTAACGGTTCCGAGATAATACAGCTGATCATCAAATTCAGCTCTATCCGATTTTGGTTGATTGGTTTGTTCTTGGAACTGATTAAAAGCTATAACCTGTTCGGCGAGTTTTCGTAGAATAAGTTCCTCTTGTTTTGAAGGTAGCTTTATGGTACCACTATCTATTTGTTTTAGAATTATAGCTTGTGGTGAGTCTGGCTTATAGTATTCAGCCGTTTTTGAAGCGTCAAAGAGAATATCATAGAGTTCTGGTTTTTGGCGTTCTTTTCCGTTGATGAACTCTCCAACATTTCCCTTGAATACCGCTTCTAGAAAGCCTGCGGAGCTATTGGCAATAGTGGCCATTCCAGAGAAGAGTCCCTTCTCTATTTCTAGTCCAGCTTCAACAATAGGCACTCCCGCGACTTCGCCACTGATTAATCCAGCGGTAATTAATTTCCACTTCTTAAGAAAGCTTTTTTTATAAGCATCTTTATTACCTAGATTAGCCCAAAATCCACCATCAACCGCCGATCCAAGCCCTCCAAAGCCTGTTAATCCCCAAAAACCCAACCCTACTATGGCTCCATTTTTGGCATTTCCCGAACTAAGACGATCCATTTTCATTAGATCTTTCATACGACTGACAAACCCCTTAAGTCCGTCTGCAGACTCGCCGAGAAGTCCTTTTTCCTTAAGCGCTTTTGCGTACTTACCCTTTCCGTTAGCAATATCCTCAAGAACCTGAAGATATTCGGCTAGGTCTTTGGGTTCAGGCATGCCTTCTAGTACTTCGGCTATTTGTTTTGTTGTGACGCTATTGGCTAGTTGCTTTTGTTCTCTTTCTGAACGAGCAAGACAGTTACGCCTTTCTGGAGAATTTGGTGGGGACAATGAGCAAGTTTCAATAGGAGACATATTTATAGTTTTAAGATTCTTATCCAGAGATCGAGGAGACCTTCTTTTTTATTATTAAGTTCTGTTAGATCTATCCTCGACAAGGCTAAACGAATATCGTCAGGGTTAACTTCGCCCAACTGTAGCGTTATTTTCTTACCCTTGTTCCCCGTATATTCAAAGTTAACCACCGTAATACCGGGTTCATAAATAAACCAATAGCCTTCAAATTTAGACCAAGTCGTAAAAGATCGACCATCAACTAATAAGCCTTTTTCGAATAAGATAATATCATGATCTTGATTACCATTTCTATGAATCCAAAAATAAACAGCCGCGGTTATGAGGATGCACATAGAGGTGATCCAGCCTAGTTTTGGGTCAGCGATGAAAGTCCACAAAGCCGTGCCTCCAAAAATAAGACAAAAAACGACCATCCAAATAACACCTCGTTCATGTGGGTGGTAGTCATGGGCTTTCCAGGTAAATAAAGGTTCGCCTGTTTGGTAGTTGTTGGTGTTTTTATTTTCCATTTTATCGTGAAGTTTTCAGTGGATTGTACCATATTATTTATCTTTTTACAACAAAAATGGCTCTACCAAATGAAGAGGTTGTTAAAACCACGATTAATACAGGTTTTGGAAGCTTCGGGAAAGTCTGATAAATTAATAAGTAGCACTTAAAGCGTCATACTACCCCATCCGAGCTTATTCCTAAGGGTTCGAAAATAGTGAGATTCGCTCACGCGTATGAATTTTGTCGTACGCGTGGCGGTCTGAATCGATACACGGTCACTGGATTTTAACGAAAAGTGAATCTGACCATCAACCGTCATAGCAATCGAGTCAACACGAGAATCAAAATCCATATGAATTATCTTCTTCCCGGGTAACACGATCGGACGATGCGTCATGGTGTGTGGGGCTACGGGCGTGATAAGTATGGCGGAGAGTAAAGGCGAAATAATCGGACCACCCGCGCTCATAGAATAGGCTGTAGAGCCCGTCGGGGTTGAAAAAATAAGCCCATCACTTCGATAAGTCGAGAGTATTTTTCGGCCTATTTTTACATTAAAATTTGTCAGCCGAGCTAGACCTCCATGCCCAAAAACAACCTCATTTAGAGCATAAGCTTTGAATATTCGTTGACGCCTGCCTTGCTCATTTTTCCGATAAACAAAGGCTTTTACTAGATTTCTTTCATCAATATGAAATTTGCCTTTGAAAATATTTTTTAGTTCTTTGAGAGCATTATCTGGGCGTAATTCGGAGAGGAAACCAAGCGTTCCAAAATTAATGCCGAGAAAAAGCCCATCGTTTTTTTGGAGGGTTCGCATCATTTTCAGGAGTGTTCCGTCTCCACCAAGACCTATTTTTAAATCGTATCGTTCTTCGTCTTTAATCAGTGGTACAGCGTTTTTTAGCATTGAAACGGTGCGTATGTCACCCGCAATAGTCCGTACGCCTTGCTCGTGAAAAAATCGCAAGAGTTCTCGGATAAAAACAATTTCGTCTTTTTCTTTTTGTGGTTTATTATGGCAGTAGATCGCTACCGAACGAAATTTTTTAAAAGGTTTCTTCATTACGCCCTTAATTGTGCGAAAAATAAGCGACTCGTCAAAGATAAATTGATTTTAAATAATGAAATACCGATCTATGGCTTTCGTTTTAACAACCTTATTCTTATTTACGGGATGTGGAAACACCATGCCTATTAAGACGGAGTCTGTTCCACCGATAATCACAACGCCTACCACGGAAGAAGTGGTACCTCTATCGAAAACCATTCTTGAGATAGAATCAGGGAAAGTTTTTGTAAATGGACAAGAAGCCAAAAATCAGCAAGGCCTACAAGAAAAAGATGTTATTCGGCTTGAGGCAAACGCCTCGGCTAACATTTTATTTTTTGATGATTCGGTTTCACGGTTAAAAGGGGGGACGGAAGTAAGCCTGAAAACGCTTGAAGATGCAAATTATTTAGAAGGTGAAAGCTTGGTGGTTATGGATTTGCATACGGGGGAAGTTTGGGCCAAGGTTCAGACGATGACAAGTCCTGATATTGGCTTTGAGATTCAGACAAAGTCTGTTAATGCGGCTATACGAGGGACGGTTATTGATGTATCGGTTCAGGATAAAGAAACCACTATTTTGGCGGCTGAGCACGGGGTTGATCTGTTTATGAAAGATCCTGTATCACAGGCGATTATTGAGCAGAAAGGGCTAATCGAAGGGGAGAAAGTGGCGGTAATGGAGCAGGAAGCGGGTATGCCTGTTATGGAAATTAAGCCGATAGAAGCCGTTGATAAACAAAAAAATTGGTTTAAGTCTAATCTTCTTAAAGATAAGCATTTTATGGAAAGAATTCGTGAAAAAAGGCAAAAAAAGCGAAAATCTTTATTGGCAAAAAAAGGGATACTAAATAAACGGGAACAGGTTGAAAGGCTTTTCCTGCAGGCGATGGAAGCTTTTGAAAAAGATGATTCAAAAGTAGCGGAACAACTATTTAAGACCGCCCAAAGCGATCTGAAAAAACTTTCTTTTAAAGAACAACGAATAGTCCTTCAAAATTTGAAAAGAATGGCCCGAGGTTATCGTTTTTCGGATAAAGGGTATGTTTTTATAAAAAAAGTTCGTGAATTATCGGTAGAGACAGCCCCAGAGGAAGTAAAATCTAGGTTTATACAGTATCAGCAAAAACGAGATTTCCTTGTTTTTTATGACTGGGTAAAAACAAAAAAATTAGAGAATAGAGTGGCTTTGGTTAATGATTTTAGAAAACAGCTTGGAACACTGACGCCAAGGCAAAAAAGGATGTTAAAATCATTATTACCACCAGAAAAGAAAATAATTCTCAAAAAGATCCCCCTCATCAAAAAAGAAACGATAAAACCCAAAGAAGTTATGCCGATTATAGAACCCCAAAAGGGGCTTCCTGTAAAGCCCAAATTGTCAGTGATTAAACGTTGTGAAGTACCTACGAAGAGGTTATTGGCTTGTAGGAAAAACTGTGATGGAACCTGTAAATTGGATTCAGAACAAGAGGGGCTTCGATGTTTTCGGTGTGAAGCAAGGCCGAAGCTATTGATTGATCCAAGCTGTCCATCTGGTAGTTTATCCGCGAAAGATTGTCGAAATACCTGTGGTAGTCGTTGTAAGTTTCGAATTCAGGGTATAACAAGGGGGGAACGCCTAAAGTGTTATTATTGTAAAGATGAGCACCAAGAAGATACGCAAGAGGTTGAACCGGAAGATGATTATAACACGGAGGCGCTCATAGATACGCCTTGGCTAGACGAGCCCCCAAGCGAGCCATTAACCTGCGAAGACCAGTGTTCTCAGGCGGGATATTTATCCGTAAAACCTGACTTTACGAATTATATTGAATCACGGTTAAATAGTGTTAGTTGTGTTAGTGGGTACCAGATACAAACATCTCAAATAACGATTGGAAATTGTCTTTGTTATTCAAATACGTCTCCGACGATCACCTTTAATCAAACCGTCCCGATTTGTAAAAATACCATCTGTGGGGATGTTGCCTGTGGTGATTCAAAGACTTGTAGTACCGGGCAAACACAGACGACAACGACTACTTGCAACTGGCGTGGCTGGAAAAAAACAGGAAATCAACAATATCAACCCGAAGTAGGGAATTGATAGTGGAAATAAAGGGGCTAAAAATTCTCCTTGTTTTTTGTGAAAATAGACCTTAAAATCAACCACGATGAAAAAATTTAATACCGCTACGCCTTCAGGATTCCCCGAGTTTTCACCCTCAGAAGAACCACTCCGTCAGAAATGGCTGCACATTATTGCGGAAACCTTTGAAAAATATGGATTTCAATCGATCACAACACCTTTGGTAGAACGAGAAGAAAATTTACTGGGAAAGGGGGGCAATCCAAAAGAAATTTACGCCCTTAAGCGAGTTCAAGATGAAGTAGGGGACCGGTCGCATTCAGGGAATACGCTTCGGTTTGATCATACGGTGCCACTGGCTTTGTATGTAGCCCGTCACCAAAATGAAATCAACTTTCCCTTTAAGCGATACGCGATTGGGCCCGTTTTCCGTGGGGAGCGAGCGCAAAAAGGACGTTTTCGTCAGTTTGATCAGTGCGATATTGATATTATTGGGATAGAGAAGCTTTCAGTGCTCAATGACGCAATTATGCCGGCGATTATTATTGAGATATTTGAGAAGTTATTGCCCAAAAATGACTTCGTGGTTCGTATTAATAATCGAAAAGTATTGCTGGGCTTTTTTGATCAATTGGGGGTTAGCGTGGATAAAGCAAAGCTCGTACTGGACATTGTGGATGATCTGGAAAAATTGTCGCGTGAAAAAATAACAGAAAACTTGAAAGAATTGGGGCTTTCTACGGAGAATATTGAAAAACTTTTTACCTTTACCTCAATTACAGGTGACACAAAAAAAGTTTTAAGCGCTTTGTCTGACATGGAGGGGAATGCTATTTTTAAGGAAGGGGTTTCCGAGTTAACGCAGGTGATGACAACGCTTGATAGTATGGGTGTTGATCCAAAAAGGTTTACCCTTGATCTCAAAATCGCTCGTGGGCTAGATTATTATACGGGGACGGTTTATGAAACGACTTTAATAGGCTATGAAGGTTTGGGTTCGATCTGTTCGGGTGGTCGGTATGAGGATTTGGCATCGATTTTTACGCACAAAAAAATGCCAGGAGTGGGCATCTCGATCGGGATTACTCGTTTATTGAGTCAGTTATCAAGCTTGGGGGTTATTGCGGAGGAAAATTTTTCGGTTATTGAGGTGCTTTTTATCCCGGCGGATGAATGCGCGACGCAGAAATGTCTTCTTTTAGCGGCTTCACTACGAAAAAAAGGATTACGAGTAGATACTTATCTAGAAACAAAAAAATTAGGGAAGAAATTTGATTATGCGGATAAAATAGGCGTTCGGTATGTCTGTGTGATCGGTGAGAATGAATTATCAGATGATAATATTCAGGTGAAAAATATGAAAACAGGTCAGGCTGAAATGGTGGCAATGTCAGGGATTACGGAATTTGATTTCAAGGCTTAAAACCAGCAAAAATGAGAATAACGGCGAACACTTATTATGAAGCTTACCTGGAACAAATAGGTAAAGATATTGCTGATTTGGTGATAGCTTATGATTTTTCTGATGGGCAGGGTGATTTTAAATACCTAACAAAAGTGTCAGCGGTTTATTCGTCCAACATCGAAGGGAATACGGTTGATCTTAATTCCTTTATGAATTACGAACAGCACAAACAAAAATTCAAGCCGACGAAAGAAGTAGCCGAAATTAAAGATTTAATTGCGGCTTATGAGTTAGCACAAAAAAATAAATTATCGGCTTCAAATGTCTATACTTGCCATGAAATTTTAGCCAAAACACTCCTAATAAAAAGTAAAAGAGGGGTGCTTCGAACAGAACCTGTTGGCGTTTTTGGTAAATCGGGACTGATTTATTTAGCGGTTGAACCCAAATTCTTGGAAAAAGAAATGACTTTGTTTTTTGAGGACTTGAAAAATTTATTATCGAGAAAATCCTCTATACCAGAGGTTTTTTATCAGGCATCGCTGATTCATTTGAAGTTTGTGCATATTCATCCTTTTATGGATGGCAACGGGCGTATTGCTCGATTGATAGAAAAATGGTTTGTGGCCGAAAAATTAGGGACAAAATTTTGGAGAATCCCTTCTGAGGCGTATTATAAAAGTCATCAAGAGGCCTACTATGACGCCATCAATATAGGGGTTAACTATTACGAGTTAGACTATAGAAAGTGTCTGGGTTTTCTGAAACTTCTGCCCAATTGTCTTGATATTAGGTAATTTAACCTTTTTGAAAAACCCAATGAGAATCGTCTGATGCCTCGGGGATAAAGCGATAATCATCCACTTGAAATGAAGTTATATCCTTGGGGGTGTTTATGCGATTTTTCACGATAAAACGAACCATTTGTCCTCGTGCGCGTTTGGCGAGAATAGCGATGGTTTTATAGTTTCCGTTTTTAAATTGTTGGAACACCGGCGTGATGACGGGAGCGTTTAATTTAGTAAAATCTAGGGCAGAAAAGTATTCTTTTGAGGCTAGGTTGATAAGAGTTGCGCCATTAAGTTCTTTTTTTAAGGTCTTCGTAAGTATTTCTTTCCAGTAGTCATAGCCATTTTTGTACTCACCAAAAGGCGTTTTTGTTCCCATTTCCAAACGGTAGGGGGTTATGAGATCGAGTGGACGCAGGAGTCCATAAAGCCCCGAAAGAATTCGCAGATGTTTGTCACAAAAAAGCAGATCTTCTCGACTCAAAGTATTGGCTTCCAGACCTCGGTACGCATCCCCATAAAAGGAAAAAATCGCTTGTTTTTCTGTTTTGATTGAGAATTTAGAGGGGAAATTTTGGAATCGGCCTACATTCAAATCGGCTAGTTTTTCAGATATGTGCATGATATTCGCTAGTTCCGTGGGGGATTTTTGTTGCATGGTTTTTACTAGTTCCTGCGTTTTATCCATGAATAGTGGTGTATGATATTCGGGGAAATCCGGAAATAGTTCGGGTTTAAAGGTTTTGGCGGGGGAGAGGATGAGACGCATTTGGGAAGGATTTCTTAGTTTATCGATTTATTACCAGGTTTCTCTTTTAAAGTATCTAATTTAAGCTGCCTGAAAGTTTTTGCATTAGGATAAAGATGGTTTCTTTGTTATCGTCATCAGCTGGTTTATTTTTTCGGACCGTTCCACAACGGTCACAGGTGAAAACTATTTTTGAAAGACTTCCACCCTTTATAATAAAATTACTAGGCCTTAGGATACCGTGACATTTTTCAGCTCTATCTCCAGGATTTATATCAACATGTTTAGAGCAAAGGCATTGCTGACAATGATTTCGACAAGTTTTTGTGGCTGGCGGGTTTTGGTGTTGGCAAATATCACAAATAAAGCCTTCGTTTATAACCGTAAATTTTTTTTGCTGCATAACGAGACAATAATTTTCTTTTCTTTTTAGTCAAAATACCGTAGTTTTAGATTATCACTAAAACATCACTAACTCATGACTGATTTAAGCGTTATCAGAAAAAAAATCAATAAAATTGATGCGGGGATACTGGACCTTTTAGACCAGCGAATGCGTTTGGCTATAGAAGTAGCTAAGGCGAAAAAAACAACCGGGCTTGAGATTTTTGATCCAGAAAGGGAAAGGGGATTACTCGCAAAGTTAATAGAACAAAATAAAAAGACCCTTATTCCTGATGAAAAACTTTTGGAAATATGGGGTAAAATTATAGAGATTTCAAAAGAAACGCAAAAACAAGTGTTAGTTTGACGATCAATATGAGTTGCTTTTTATTCAGCATTAGTGTACAATGAAGCTTAAATTTTTTAAAAAAAACAAACATGAAAATCCAATCAATCAAAGCACGCGAAATTCTAGATTCAAGAGGTAATCCTACCGTTGAAGTGGAGATGTCAGACGGTAAAAATACGGTTCGAGCCTGTGTCCCTAGTGGTGCTTCAACCGGTATTCATGAAGTTTTAGAGCTTCGTGATGGTGATATGAGTCGATATGGAGGTAAAGGTGTTTTAAAAGCCATAGCCAATGTAAATGATATTTTAGCCCCTAAAATAGTAGGTATGGATCCGAAGAATCAGAAAGCCATTGATCAAAAAATGATCGATCTCGACGGAACAGAAAATAAATCAAAATTAGGCGCTAATGCGATTCTAGGTATTTCTTTGGCAGCCGCTCGACTCGCATCAGTGGGGCAATCAATACCTTTGTGGAAACATATTAATAATCTCTTTGGTGGTTCATCAACGCTACCACGACCAATGATGAATATTGTCAATGGAGGATCACATGCGGACTCTGGTCTCGCTATTCAAGAATTCATGGTTTACCCGAATTTGGGTAACTTTGAGGATAATTTAAGAGCTGGTGTTGAAATTTTTCATACCCTCAAAAAACGGCTCGCCAAAAAGAAGCTTTCCATTGCGGTAGGGGACGAAGGTGGTTTTGCTCCTCGAATTCCTTATGTACACGGAGCTTTTGAAGTTATTATTGAATCGATTGAGCGAGCGGGTTATAAACCGGGAGAAGAGATTGAGATGGCGATCGATGCCGCCGCTTCTGAATTTTATGAGGATGGATTATATCACATTGATGGGAAACGCCTATCGAGTGATGAACTAACAGCTTATTACTTAGACCTCGTTAGAAAATATCCACTACTGACCTCTATTGAAGATTCTCACGCCGAAGATGATTTTGAGGGTTTCAAATCGTTAACCGCTAAATTATCAAAAACACATCAGCTTGTTGGGGATGATTTATTGGTAACTAATAAAAAACGTCTTCAGATGGGAATTGATGAAAAACTTTGTAATTCTATTC
>JALWQU010000195.1:10086-11380 GCA_026982915.1 Candidatus Altimarinota bacterium
TTCTTATTAAGGTTAATCAGATTGGAACTCTTTCGGAAACCTTTGAAACGATGAAACTAGCTAAGAAGAATGGTTTTACAACGGTTATTTCCCATAGATCAGGGGAAACGGAAGATACTTTTATTGCGGATCTTGCCGTTGGAACCAATGCTGGACAAATAAAAACAGGATCACTTAGTCGATCTGAACGGGTTTGTAAGTATAATCAGTTACTCAGGATTAGCGAATCACTTTAGGAAAGTCTGATAAATTAATAAATATCGCCTAAATGAAGCAAATAAATAGCCTAAGAAATTCGTCTTTTCGTTAAATTTCCACTCAAAATCCTTTCTGATAAAGGATTATCAAAAAAGATTTATTCGTTGAAATTTTATCAAAAATACTATAATTTCTTGGTCGGCTGAATTTATCAGACTTTCCTTTAGTTTCAGGCAAGATTTATTAGAAAAAAAAGACCTGGACCAAAATTGGTTTAAGGTCTTTTTTGAGTTGATTTTACCCCCAATATTTATAAGGTTTAACTCGTTTGAGTTTCCTTTAATTCTATGAAGTACCATCACCTTGATATCGAAAAAAAGTGGCAAAATATTTGGGCCAAAAATAAAACCTTTAAAGCTTCTAATAAAGATGATAAGCCTAAATATTACGCCCTTGATATGTTTCCGTTTCCCTCTGGAGCGGGATTGCATGTAGGTCATCCACTTGGGTATACGGCGACCGATATCATCAGTCGTAAAAAACGAATGGAGGGCTATAATGTCCTACATCCGATGGGGTGGGATGCTTTTGGGCTTCCTACAGAAAATTACGCGATTAAAACGGGTATTCACCCTCGGGTGGCGACTGATGAAAACAAAGCTACTTTTCGTCGACAGCTACAAAGTCTTGGGTTTTCCTATGACTGGGATCGTGAAATTGATTCAACCGACCCTGAGTACTATAAATGGACACAGGAGATTTTTCTAAAACTCTACAAAAAAGGGTTGCTCTATGAAGAAGCAAAATCCATGAATTGGTGTCCTAAATGTAGAGTTGTTTGTGCCAATGAGGAGGTCGAAAAAGGACTTCATGAGCGGTGTAGTAGTCCTGTTACCAAGAAAGCCCTGAAACAGTGGATGTTTCGGATTACCGATTATGCGGAACGACTTTTGAAAGATCTGGATAAACCGAATGTGATTTTAATTCATGGGTGGGGTGGTACCGGGCAAGAAGGCTGGTTTGCTTCGGTTAAAAAGTATTTAGAATTAAATGATATCAAAGTGCTTAGTCCCGACTTTCCCAATACGAATAAACC
>JALWQU010000196.1 GCA_026982915.1 Candidatus Altimarinota bacterium
GCTTTTTCAATATTGAGCGTTAGTATTTTTCGTTTAATAGCCGAAATAGATTCAGGTTCAGATTCTATTTCGAGTTTAAGTTTACTCATGGCTTCATCGATAAGGTCGATAGCTTTATCGGGCAATTTTCGGTCGGGAAGGTATTTAGTTGATAGCTCCACAGCGGAAATAAGCGCGTCATCGGTTATTTGCACTTTATGATGTATTTCGTATTTTTCACGAATACCTCGGAGAATAGCGATCGCTTCTTCTCGTGTAGGTTCTTCGACGGTTATGGGTTGAAACCGTCGTTCAAGTGCGGCATCTTTTTCGATATATTTTCGGTATTCGGACATAGTGGTAGCACCGACACAGTGCAGTTTTCCTCGAGCAAGGGCGGGTTTGAGTAAATTACTCGCGTCCATACTGCCTTCGGCCGCACCAGCCCCAACAATGGTGTGTAGCTCATCAATAAAAAGAATGACACGCCCTTCAGCTTTCTCTATAGCCTTGAGTACATTTTTTAGTCGATCTTCAAACTCACCTCGATACTTTGCCCCAGCGACAAGAGCCGCAAGGTCTAATCCTAAAACGCGTTTATTTTTGACACTTTGCGGCACATCTCCCTTGAAAATCTGATGGGCGAGTCCTTCGATAATTGCGGTTTTTCCCACGCCAGGTTCTCCCACGAGGACCGGATTATTTTTGGTTCGTCGGGAAAGAATCTGAATCGTTCGTCGTATTTCCTCGTCTCGTCCAATAATAGGATCGATTTTTCCTTGTTCGGCCAGCGTGGTGAAATCAATACAGTATTTTTCAAGGGCTTCAAGCTTGTCATGTCCTTCAGCGCTATCAATTTTCTCTCCATTCCGAAGGGTTTTTACTGCTTCTTGAACTAATTTATTATTCAGTCTTAAGTTTTCCAGTAGTGATTTAGCCGTAGAGTTTCCTGTGAACAAGGCCAAAAATAAATGATCGACCGCAAGGAATTGATCGCCCATTTTTGTTTGTATTTTTTCAGCCTCATGAATCATATTTGAAAAATCTCGAGAAGGCGTTCTTTGGCCCCCCTCAACGGTTGGAAGTGATTTTATTTTTGAACTAATTTCTTGTTCTATCTTCTGGTTATCAGCGCCACACTGGGTGATGATTTTTCGAATAAAACTATTTGGATCCTTTAGTACGGCGGCGAGCCAGTGATAAATTTCGATACTACTGGCCTTATGGTCGTCAGCTATTTTTTGAGTATCAGCGATACTTTGTGCGGCAGCCGTTGTCCATTTTTCAAAATTCATTATTAAATTTATTTAGATAATTTAGCACTCATGATTGTAGAGTGCTAAGTTATCTTTGTCAAAAAAATATTAAAAAAAATTGCCTTGGTGTTTTTTTTAGAGTAGAAATAAAGTTGTAATTTACTAATCAGCACTTAACTATGGCAACAATAACTATCAAGGATAACAGCGGTAATACTTCGGCTCAATTTACGGCGAATAGTGACGAATCCATTGGAACGCAGGCGCAAGATGCTGGGGCACCGATTCCTTTTTCTTGTGGTGTGGGGGCTTGTCGCACTTGTGTGGGAAAAGTAGGTAAAGGTATGGAGTATATTGATCAAGAAGCGGTTGGTCCAAAGCATATTCAGACAGAAGATGATGAAATTTTGACCTGTATTGCAGGATGTAAAAAAGATATACCAGCTGACGCGGCCATTGAAATTGAATGTGAAAATCTTTAGTACCATTAATATCATGGAATTTATAAAAACAGACGAGGCACCCAAGCCAGTAGGGCCTTATTCACAAGGGGTTGCGGTTAATGGGTTTGTTTTCTTTTCGGGGCAAATCGCCTTGACGCCTTCGGGTGATTTTTTGGATGAATCGGCTTCGGTTCAGACGGATCAAATACTAAAAAATATTGGAGCGCTTTTATCCGCTGAGGGATTGACTCCGAAGGAGGTTGTAAAATGTACAGTCTTTTTGACCGATATGAATGACTTTCCCCTTGTGAATAAAAAGTATGCGGCTTTTTTTGGGTCGCATACACCCGCTCGAAGTTGTATCGGACTAGCCTCTTTGCCATTGGGTGCTAAGGTTGAAATAGAGGTAACCGCCGTGGCGAAAAAGTAATCGCTTTTTTGTGACCAGTACTGTCCGAGAAAAAATCAATAGAGTGATATTTAATTTCTAAAAATGGCTTATTTAAGCCTTTTCTATGAATAAAAGTTATGCTGTCCGAGAAAATAATAAGTTCCAGTCCTTTGAGGCATTTCTTCAAAAACAGAAAGATAGTATCATTTCAATAGAATAACGGCTATCTAGGTCAAAATAAGACTTTTTTTATGCTGTCCGAGAAAATTTATTTCAAGTAATTCTTTATTTTTTCCTATTTTTTAGATTTTTTCTCGGACACTACTGTTTTGTGACAAAAAAGTTTGCGTAAAGGCGATTTTCTTTTATAGTCGGGTTCGAATTTAAATATTGATTTAACTATGTCTCAAGTACTACAAGATTTCGGAAACCAGTTCTGTAAAGACTCTGTTCCAGAGTTGAAACCTGGTTATTTGGTTAAGGTTTCCCAACGAATTAAAGAAGGAAGTAAGGAACGAGTGCAAGTTTTTCAGGGAACGGTTATGAAGACAAACGCCGGACAAGGGGTAAATGATACTTTTACCGTTCGTAAAATTTCTGAGGGTATTGGTGTTGAAAAGATTTTCCCTATCCATGCTCCGAGTATTGTCAGTATTGAAGTCCTTCGAGCTTATAAAGTTCGTCGTTCAAACCTGGCTTACCTACGAAAACTATCCGGTAAGGCGCTTCGTCTCAAAGAAATTCCTTTGAAACTGCGGGAGAAAACTTTTAAAAAAGAAGTAGACAAGGCTCCTGAAGCTGAAGCTACCGAATCGGCCGAAGAA
>JALWQU010000197.1:0-359 GCA_026982915.1 Candidatus Altimarinota bacterium
ATACGGTCGATGAAATTTTTAAGAGAACCAGGGACATTAAAGTTATAAGTTGGGAGCGCAAAAATAAGGCCATCGGCTTTTTCCGTTTCGGTACAAAGTCTTTTGAATTCAGGTTCTTCGTTATCGAGTGGACAGCTTTTATGGGCGTGGTCGCAGAATTTTTGAGGAAAGTCATGCAGATAAAATTTTTCAACCGATACTTTTTCGGGATCCATGCCCGCAATAAAAGCTTCTAGTAAGGTGTCAGAACTTCCACCTTTATTGGGAGAACAAGCAATCGTGACTATTTTTTGTTTAGACATGTTTATTGAGGGTCTCGGTTTATTAAGAAAAGAACTATTCCAAAAAAGAAAATAGAG
>JALWQU010000197.1:369-11196 GCA_026982915.1 Candidatus Altimarinota bacterium
AGACAGCAGCATAAAAAAGCGATCCACCATCACCAATATCAATTCCTAAGGGCGAAAAAAGGTGAAAAAAGACCGCTCCACCCATGAGGACTGAAGCACCAATACCGCCAATTGAATGGTGTTTTTGTGTATCGGGTTGAGTGTTTATTATCTTTATTTTGTTTAGTGCCCAGCCCAATGCTGGCCATAAAAGTATCGTGGATACAATTATTTCCAAACTACCAATAAGATAAGCTCCGTAATAAGTGAAACCTTCGCCAATGGTTTGCCCTAAAAAGCCAGAAAGCCAGTGTCCAATAGTCGCGAATATATACTCTGTCTCGGGGGCTTTTGTGAATTTATAAGGGACAGAAGTAAGGAAGACTTTCGTAATCCATAGCACCATAACCCAACTAATGACGGATGTTATTTTAAATTTCATAGGCACAGTATACATTATTTTGGCGGATATAACGATTTTTTATCGTAATAAGGGCTACCTTGGATAGATTTTTTAAAACACAAATTTCTGGTTTTGTGACACAATCGAACTTGACGAAATTATAAAAATAAATTAAAAAGTATATATGAAAAGATTGCTTTTACTGGCTTTATCCTTTGTCATAAGTCCGTTAGTGTTGGGGGTGAATCTCTTGCCACAGGCGAATTTGAAACTATCAACGCCGCGTTTAGAGTTTGGGCAAACACTCACGCTTGATGCAACGGATTCCCGTAATTCACAAGGTCTTCCTTACCGTTTGCAGTATCGCTTCAAAGGCGATAGAAATCAAAAATGGAGTCCTTTTTCATCACGCCCAACCTTTTCGTATAATCCTACTGATACAGGTAATAAAACAGCCTACCTAGAGGTAAAAGATCTTGAAAAAGGCTATAAAAATCTAACGATTCAGCCCTATCGCGTGATCGTACCACAAAAAAGAAACGCTCGTATTATTGTTTTAAACGGTACAAATGTTGCTGTTGGGGAAGAGGTATTTTTTCGTTTAGTCTACAGTATTCCCCGAAATACGGATAGGCAACAAATAAAAACTCGTTGGGATTTTGATAGTGATGGTATTTATGATACCCCTTTTAAGAATATACAGACGGTTTCTTATGTTTATAACCAGACAGGGAGCTTTCGTCCAAAAGCCGAAGTGCAATTTCCAACCGGGGAAACTCTAATCATCAAGGGGCTTGCACCCGTAAAAAAGGTTTTAACCTCCATGAGAACGACGACCAATGATAGTGAAAAAATAAAGGTGAGGCTGGCTAAAATAAACGCACCAAAAGTAACTATACGACCCAGCTATAAGGTTTATAATGAACAAACGCCTATTCGATTTGATGCGAGTGGTTCAAAGACAACGGAAAATTCATGGATTGAGTTTCAGTTTGATGGTCAGCCATTCATTGTGGGGAAACAGGTAACGAAACACTTTAAATCCCCCGGGAAGCATACCGTTCTCATACGGCACTGTTTTAACCATAAAAATCCGGTTTGTGCGATAACAACGAAAACCGTTCAAATACAAAAAAAACCAACCGATTTTCGTGTTGATTTTACGGTTTATGATCCACATAATTCGGCGTCAAATCTTCACCGTTCGCACTTTTATCGTTTTATAGCGGGGAAACCACTTCGATTTCAGGCAAATGTTCAAAATTATAGTTTTCCGGTTAATTCATTTGAGTACCGATGGGATTTTAATGGTGATGGAAAATTTGATACCCCTTTTTCCCGTACTAATTTCGCGGAATATACTTATCCACGCTCAGGGAAATTTAAGGTGGTGGTTCAGGTGAAAAATGAGTTTTCAAGAGAGGATAAATCACTTGTTTGGCAGGAAAAGATTGTCAGTATTGTTAATAATGAAACGCCGACAGGTTTCTTTGAGATCAAAAAGGTATACAAAAATATTGATAAGACGAAAAATAGCGATTGGATTTATGTGGGTGATCGAGTGCAAATTATCCCCAAAATAAAAGATAAAGACCACTATCCATCAGCCTTACAGGTTCGTTTTGATATTGATGGTGATGATATATGGGATACTGATTTCCGATATATGAGAGCTTTCCCTTGGCAGTTCAATGAGGCGGGAGAATATATCGCTAAAATGCAAATAAAGGACCCTAATGGCGTGATCGTTTCAACTAAGCAGAAAATATTGGTCCATTTTAATCCACCTCCACAAATAAAGGTGATAGTCTCAAAGAAATCTGGAAAGGTAGGAGACTTTTTCACGCTTGATGCTAGTAGTAGCAAGGGACATAATCTTGTGTATACATGGGATATTCCTGATGAAAAAATCATAAAAAATAGCCAACAGTCGAAACTATCGTTAGCCTTTAAAACACCTGGGGAAAAAGTAATAAGCCTGAGGATTATGGATAATTGGGGACATAGTAAATGGGTACAGTTTCCTGTTTTTGTAAGAGCTAAAGACTAATGTCCGATAGTATGAGAAACCATTCCCCTTATGATATTAAACCCTCGTCACCTCGATGAATATCAGGATCTAGCGGTGAGAAATACATACTTGGTAAGGAATAACATGGCTAGATCCTGAAATAAATTCAGGATGACATACCTTGTGTATACCCCCTATACTCTAAAAAAACACTACTTCTCTGGGAAGTAGTGTTTTTTGAATAGTAGCTAGGATTTAGTTTATCGTTTCCGCTTTCGTTTTCGGTTATCAAGGGAAGCGTCATAAGTATAAACCGCTCGTCCAACTCGTTTAAAGAATGGATATTTTTGTAGATTAAGCGAAATCGTACCAAGTCGAATATCTCGTTTTTTAAGAACCGCTTTGATAAGATCTTGTCTTTTCATAGGCTCACCGTTTTCTTCTAGGACCGATTCAATAAGATCACAAACAGTTCCAGAAGGCAGTCCCCACTCCTTAAGAGCATAGAGACCTCGTCCAACTAAAACAAACTCTTCGTGTCGAATAAGCTCATTATGTATGGCTTGGTGTGTAACCATTTTTTTACCCTTAAAGTCATTGATAACATGATTAATGACTTCATTGAAGTGTAGTGGTTTGGCAACTTCCTTGAAAATAATAGTAATACGATCTTTGATAGAACGTGGATTTATATGTCTCCAGGTTGAAAGACCCCATCCATTTTCCGTTGATTTAAATTCCCAGTCAATTTGTAATACTGACTCGATAAAATCAGCGGAGTATTGTCCTACCATCATATCGGCGATTTCCATAACCGACATAACATCTTTTTGTTGCTTGAGTGCCTTCTTTACGGCTTTTATACCGTCTTTTACAAAGGCCAGTGACACATCAGAGGTTCGCCAAAAGGAAACATAAAATTGATTTTTTTCCTGTTTTATAAGCTGAGAAGAAACCTTCATGGCCAAACGAATAGCGTTAGCATTAATGGATTTTTCATCAACCAACCCTTTTAACATTTCAGAGACCAAGTTGTCATCAGACATAACCTTTCCGTGATCTTCTAAAATAGAAAAAGCGAGTTTATGGATCTTCTGCATAGAGGGATCCATTGAAATACGAGCCAATTTTGTAAGTGCTACGGCTTCAATCTGTCTTACTCGTTCTCGAGTTATGGAGTAGCTCTTCCCGATATGATCAAGGGTCTCTTTCGCACCACCTTCTAATGAGAATCGACGTTGAATGATATCGCGTTCTTTTTCGGTTAGTAAATCTAAAAGCTGATCCATTAAATCTGAGAAATTTACGGAGACTGGCGTATTTGTCATTTTTTTTTAGTTAGCAAATTTTTTGTCGAGGAGGGATTAACCCTTATTCTATGAATACAATTTACGCATCACGGTTTACTTGTCAAACTTTAAATTACAGTTTTTGTCTTACTTTTGGTTATTATTTTTTCATTGTTATGAAATATTATTTATATATTAAGAACTTTTGGAGGATTATGGGAGTCTGACAACTGATTAAAAAGCGTTTTTAAAAGGAGTATAGCCGTCTAAAAAAAGGTTTATTCGTTGAAATTTTATCAAAAATACTATAATTTCGTGATCGGCTGAATTTATAAGATTTTCCTTAAATGTTTGAAATTATCACCACCCAAAAAAATGACCCACTGCTTCGAAAGCGATGCATGGAAGTTGAGCACTTTGATGAAGCACTTGAAAAACTGGTCGATGAAATGTATGAAACCATGACAACGCCTGATCCCGAAACGGAAATAAAAGGCGTTGGTATTGCGGCCAATCAGGTGGGGATTCTCAAGCGCATTATTATCGTTACTTTTAACTATGAAACCACCAAAAAACACAAGACGGTCATCATGATCAACCCAGAGATTGTAACCCTATCCAAGCAAACGGTGAAACTGGAAGAAGGATGCCTCTCTGTCCCGGGAGAGTTTGCCAAGATCGTTCGTCCTAGTAAGGTCAAGGTTCGATGGCAAAATATTGAGGGGAACTGGTGTGAGAAAAAACTTGAGAAATGGGATGCTCGTATTTTTTTACACGAGTACGATCATCTAGAGGGGAAGCTTTTTACCGATTATCTTTAACTCAAAACGGCTTTTATCCGACGAATTCCACGACCACAAGACTGTTCTTTTTTGATTTTAAATACGCCTAATTTACCCGTTGATTCGGCGTGTGGTCCACCACAAAGCTCTTGAGTCCATATTTTGCCTTGGGCGTCTTTGAAGGTATAAACCTTTACACGATCTGGATATTTTTCCCAAAAACTTCCCTCAACACCCTGCGCTTTCGCCTCACTCTTATCCATTTCTTCCAAAAGCTGAGGTGCGTCTGCTTCGATAGCCTTATTTACATAATCCTCAACCGCTTTTTTCTCTTCATCGGTTAGTTTGGACTCATGATTAAAATCAAATCGCAACCGTTTTTCGGTAATGTTGGAGCCTTTTTGGTGAACATAGTCGCCTAGTACGGACCGAAGCCCCGCCAACAGAAGATGTGTGGCGGTATGATAGGCGGTTGTTTTTTCAGAATGATCGGCAAGTCCTCCTGCAAATTTTTGTTCTGAACCTTTTTTAGAAAGTTTCTGATGGGCTTTGAAGGCTTTTTGAAAGTCCGCTTCGGCTACGGTTAATCCTTTTTCTTCCGCTAATTCCACGGTCATTTCTAGCGGAAATCCGTAAGTCTGGAAAAGATCAAAGGCTTGTTGTCCAGAAACTTCATCCTTAATATTCACGGCTATTTTTTCAAACTCTTTCTCTCCTTTTTCGAGTGTTCTTCGAAACTGAGATTCCTCTCGTTCCAATTCTTTTTCGATAAGTGCCTGATTTTTTTTGAGTTCAGGGTAAGCCGATCCCAGTTTTTGGATCACGACTTTAGCAATCTTGACGGTAAAGTTTGTTGTAATACCGAGTTTTCGTCCGTGTCGGATCGCTCGTCGCAGCAGTCGCCGAAGGATGTATCCTTGATCTAGGTTTGAGGGAATAACGCCATCGCCCAGGATAATAGTCCCTGATCGCAGATGATCAGCGATAACACGCGCTGAGTCGTTTTCCATACTTATCCCAAGCGGATCGGCAACAATGCAATGTGCAGCAGCTTTTTCTGGATTTTCTGGACAGCAGAGTTTGGCAATGGCGGTTAAAATATCGGTGAAAGCATCTGTTTGGTAGACGGATTTTTGTCCGTTTAGAACCGCAACCGTTCGTTCTAGTCCCATGCCCGTGTCTACATTTTGTGCGGGCAGGGGTTCGAGGGAACCGTCGGGTTTTTTATTAAACTGCATAAAAACATCGTTCCAGATTTCTACCCAGTTTGGGTTTTCCCAGGTTTCTTGATAGGGTTTTTGCAGTTCTGGATCATCATGATCACCCGTCCAGTAAAACATTTCTGTGTCAGGTCCACACGGTCCAGTTTCACCCTTTGCCCACCAGTTTTCATTGGCGTCTAAGTAGGCGATTTTTGTTTTTGGCATACCGACTTTTTCCCAAATCTGAGCGGCTTCATCGTCCCGAGGCGCATTTTCATCTCCCTCGAAAACCGAAACGGCTAGACGATCAAGCGGTAAGGCGAGGACTTTTGTCAAAAATTCAAAACTCCAGGCTATTTGATCTTCTTTAAAATAATCACCGAGGCTCCAGTTTCCCAACATTTCAAAAAAAGTAAGGTGCGTTGCATCACCAACTTCATCAATATCGCCGGTTCGGATACACTTTTGCGCGTTAGCTAATCGAACGCCTTTTGGGTGTTTTTCTCCCATTAAATAAGGTACCAATGGGTGCATTCCCGAGTTAATAAACAGGGCGGTGGGATCGTTTTCGGGAACGACACCACTAGAGGGAATGATGGCGTGTGATTTTTTGGCGTAAAATTCAAGCCATTTATTCCGAAGATCGTCCGTTGTGTAGTGCATGTAATTTTTTTTTGAGAGTAACAAGTCTCAATATTATGAATTTATTTTATTTTCTCAAGGGCATTTGAAGAAAGATTAACAGAAAAATTCTATTTTTTATTCCAATAAAACCCCATTGAAAT
Organism: Candidatus Altimarinota bacterium; assembly: GCA_026982915.1. GTDB lineage: Bacteria > Patescibacteriota > Gracilibacteria > UBA4473 > UBA4473 > JALWQU01. Next base: position 6,821 of record JALWQU010000197.1, read on the forward strand.
CATATAGTTTTTGATTTTTACTTGAGGTATTTAGTGTTTTATTACATTTTATGACTACTTGCTGATCTATGATTTCTATATCAGATTTATTATCTGTTTTGCAATTTTCTAAATATTCCAGTTTATTAGTGTTAGTAAAAAATAATATATAGGGCTCTCCATAACTCTCATAAAAATCAAAACAACAAACTAATATAGGGGTATTCCCTTTTTGTTCACAATTCAAACGTAATTCAAATGAATTATAGGGGGTACTTAAGATCTCTTCTTGTTGATTTTTGGGGTTGTAACTACGAATAGAATTTTGAAAAACATAGTAATATATTGAGTATTTAGCCTCTTTTTGTATTTCATTGAGACGCTTTGTTTCTAGTTGAGATAATTTTGCTCTTAAATCATCTTTTTTAAGAAGTGATATGGACTTAATATTAAATTTCTCTTTTTTCCCACATCCTGAATAAAAAACAACATAGTTTGAATTAATTCTTTCAATAAAATAGAGGCAGCGAAAGGTCCCATCTTCTAATTCTTCTGTGAATATTTTTCTGTTCACAATAGGCTTCAAATTTCTTACTAATTTTTGTTTTAAAATAAGATTTTCAAGTTCAGTATATTTAAAATATTTATTTTTTTTATTAATTTCAGCATTTAATAAAAGCTGTTTTATCTTCCAACTATTATTATCTATATAGGGTTTTATTTCCCCAGATAAAAGTTCATAAATAGAAAAAGAAATTTGATTATTCTGCCATGGACCACCTACAGAAAAACCATTATTTGTATTATTTTTATTATTGAGGATTTCTTGCTCTTGTATTTTAGGTAAATAGTAAAAACCGTATTTTTCTGAACCAGAAAGCTCATCATAGATAAACATTGGGTCAATCAATACACCATAATCAAACTCAGTATTTATTAAAGATGAATCATCAAATACTTGAGAGGGCTTAATTATGTTTTTTTTAATTTTATTTAATTCTGATGAAATATTTTGTTTTATACCTTCCCCAAGGATGGATTCTTTAATTTTATTTTCATTATTTTGATTAGAGTTTTGTGTGCAGCCTGTAGAAAAAATTGCAATGATTACCATGAAAAGGATGTTTTTTTTCATTAAGTTATACTTTTTAAGATTAGAAAAATCCTATAGACTATAGATTTAAAAAATCTATTGTCTAACAAGTATATTTTAACACCCAAAACCATGTTTGAAAAAACCCTCTACGATACCCTGCAAAAACTTCAGATTGAGTTTGAAAAAGTAGAACACGAAGCCTTTCCTACCTGTGAAGCCTCTGGTGAATTTTACGCCAAGAATGACCTAGGGAAAGACTGTAAAAATATTTTCCTCAGAAATAGGCGAGGAAGAAAATACTATTTAGCGGTACTTCCCGCTGAAAAAAAGATCGATATTCCCGTCTTGGCGGAGTTTTTGGGAGAGAATAAAAAAATGGGCTTTGCTTCCGATGAGCGACTTGAGCGATTCCTCGGGTTAAAACCGGGAAGTGTAACGCCTTTTGGGATTATTCATCCTGAATCAAAAGAGGTAACTATCATTATCGATACAACTATTTGGGAACATGAATATGTTCATTTTCATCCTTTGCGAAACACGGCTACCCTTAAAATTTCTACGAGTGATTTTCGTAAATTCTTAGATCATCACCCACAAGAGGTTTTGACGTTTGAATTTTAAGCTACTTGTTGAGTTTTTTATGCAGAATAACCTTCTGCATCAGTTCTACCGCCCGAACAATTAAGGCTCTTTTTTCTTCTTGAAATGACGGTTGATATTTTTCTAGTAAGTTGAGATATTTGACGGCATAAACCTTGTCTCTTCCGTAGGCGCAGCACATTTGAAAAATAATTCTTTCGGCTTTCTTCCAGTATGGGTCTTCGGGATCAGATTCTTTGAGTACCAAAAAACGCTCTTTTATCGCTCTACATTGAGACTTAAACTGTTCTTCGGAAATAATCACCGGCATAGTTTTATATTCCTTATTAATTTATCAGACTTTCCTCAAGTATTATCTAAGCTTTCTCTGAAGTTCAATTATCTGATCACGAAGGGCGGCAGCCCGTTCAAAATCAAGATTCTGTGTGGCAATAGCCATTTCATCATCCAGTTCTTTTATCATTTTCTTAATATCGTCTTTTTTAGAAAGATTTTTAAATTCTCGTTTTTGTCCACCAGCAAGATCTTTTGAAATATCGACAATAGATTTTTTAATGGTTGTAGGCGTGATTCCGTGTTTTTTATTATAGGCTTCTTGAATCTTCCGACGACGAGAGGTTTCATTCATAGCGGCCTCCATGGCCTCCGTTACTTCATCAGCATACATGATAACCCCCCCCTCACTATTCCGTGCGGCTCGTCCGATGATTTGCAATAAGGCATCTCGAGACCGTAAAAATCCTCGTTTGTCCGCGTCAAGAATCGCGATAAGGGAGACTTCGGGTAAATCCAGTCCTTCCCGTAATAAATTAATTCCGACCACCACCTCAATGGTTCCTCGTCGAAGTTCGGTAAGGATCTCAATTCGTTCAAGCGTTTCGATTTCCGAGTGAAGGTATTTAGCCTTAATTCCATTTTCAATAAGGTATTCAGAGAATTCTTCGGCATTCTTTTTGGTAACCGTCGTGACCAAAGCTCGATCACCTTTTTTGATAGTAGCGCGAATCTCGGCAAGCGCATCATCAACCGAATTTACAGCCTCTTTTTCCGAAACATCATGAATATCCTTATTCCATAAACGAGCGGTCGAGGGGCGAACTTGAATATGGGGATCAAGGAGTCCTGTCGGGCGGATAATTTGTTGCACGATTTCATCTTCTGCACAGTGAGCATATTCGTATTTCCCTGGAGTGGCTGATACATAGACGGCTTGACCTATTTTTTGCTCAAATTCTTCAAATTTAAGCGGCCGATTATCGAGGGCGGACGGAAGTCGGAATCCGTGTTCGATAAGGGATTCTTTTCGGCTTAGATTTCCATTGAACATTCCACCGATCTGAGGAATACTGATATGTGATTCATCGATAAAACAAAGAAAATCTTTGGGAAAATAATCCAAAAGTGTCGCGGGTGGTTCGCCGGGAGCTTTGCCCGAAAGATAGCGTGTGTAATTTTCAATACCATTTACATACCCCATTTCTCGAAGCATTTCGATATCGTATTTCACTCGTTGGTTTAGTCGGTGTGCGGCCAAAGGATTTGAAGCACGAAGTTCTTTTTCTCGAATTTCCAGATCTTTTTCTACTTCACCCGCTACACGATTGATAACTTCTTTGGTCGTTACTTGATGCTTTGCGGGGAAAATAACCACCTTTTCTACTTCCGTAATAGTTGAACCCGTAAACGCATCGACTTCAGTTATTTTTTCCAGTTCATCCCCCCAAAATTCCAACTGATAAGCGGTATCACCGTGTGGTGGGAAAATGGTAATAACATCGCCCAGTACTTCAAAACTTCCACGTTTGAAGTCCATTTTCACCCGTTCGTACTGAATATTAATCAGCTGGGAAAGAAAATCTTTTCGAGGATACACTTTGCCGGCTTCTATGGTGATCGCGAGTTTTTCATAAGTTTCGACATCCCCTAAACCATAAATACAAGAAACAGAAGAAATAATAATAACATCTTTTCTGGTTAGTAAATTCACGGTTGCGGCATGTCGGAACTTGGCAATTTCCTCATTGATCGTGGCTTCTTTTTCGATAAAAGTATCGGTTTTCGCCATATAGGCTTCCGGTTGATAATAGTCATAATAAGAAACAAAATAACTCACGGCATTGTTTGGGAAAAACTGTTGAAACTCGGCACAGAGCTGAGCGGCAAGAGTTTTATTATGCGCCATTATGAGCGTCGGGCGTTGAACCTTATTGATGATATTCGCCATGGTAAAGGTTTTTCCTGTTCCAGTGGCGCCGAGAAGCGTTTGATCTTTTAGTCCATTTCGAATTCCTTTGGTGAGTTTTTCAATGGCTTTTGGTTGATCTCCCGTAGGTTTGAAGTCAGAAGCGAGCGTGAATAGTTTTGACATAGTTTTTGAAAATAAATATAATGAGTATAGAAATTGATTCGGGGTTCGCATTGCGCGACGATGTCTCCTGTAGGAGCTACCGAATCTTTTTTATTTATCTGGATATTTCTGAAAGCAACTGAAAACAATATATCCCGCTTTATGCTTCTCTATTAAAATAGAAAGACGGTATTTTTTCTTTTCTAGGAAAATTTCAAAATATTTTTTTTTGCCAAGGGTTCGATTTTCTATGAGTTTGCCTTGATTTAGTATTTCTGGAATTAATGGAATAATTAAGATTCGTTCGATTATTTCTTTGGTTGTTCGTCTCCTTTTTTTATTAAAAATAATATG
>JALWQU010000198.1 GCA_026982915.1 Candidatus Altimarinota bacterium
CAGTGATTATTGTTATTTATTTTTGCCCAGGACGAGCTCTTTTTTGAGTTTTTTAATACTCTTGGAAATTTCTGCGGCTTTTTCGAGTTTTCTGTCAATTCTTGCAAAGGTTGCATTAATTGACGCTTGATTGGATTTTAGAGTCTCTTGGCTTGATCCTCCAGCCAGAGCCTCAAGAACTAATGGAGCTGCTTTTGACAGCAGATCCAAAGTCTTTTCATTCAAAATTCCTCGGCGAGCGAGGGCTTTCAAGTCAATAAGAACATCAGATCCAACTTTTTTCTCAAGTTTCTTCCAGTGATTCTGGATCAGAATATCTGTTCGAACGAGACTCGCGATCTCGCGAGAAGAAGCGTGTGGAAAAAGTTCTTGTCCTTTCAGGCGTTTTTGGTCCTCCATTTTCTTACCGTTATTTACAGCGGTAATAATTTCAAGACGCTCAACTAGCGAGCGTTTTGAAAAACGGATATTAAATGAGAGACTTTTTTTGAAAAATTTGTCAAACAACGCCATTCTTCCTTCGGGCTGAACTTTTGGTAACCCTTCGATTACCCGACGAATCATGCATTTAAAATGAGCTTCATCTTGTAGCTCATTATCTAAAACACGCATGATTCCTTCGAGAACTAGTGAATTTCCGGTATTTGCATACCGGAATTTCACTACAGAGGGTTCAGACATTTTACTATGCTTGAAGTCTTGAAAAATGGAAAATCTCAGAGCCGTGAGGACGATGCCCTCATTGCAGTTTTTTGGCGCAATTGAGTCAATTGCACTAGTGCCTGAATCAGCGGTTTTAACCGCTGAAAAAGCAACTGAAGAGAAGATTAAAGAAAACCCTACTAACAGGGCGGTAAGATATTTGTTCATAATGAACTCCTAATAAAAAAAAATAAACGATAAATCAAAGAGCGGGGAGTCTGCTTACCAAACCCCCTACTCTTTGAAAAAGTGGTTGTCTAGATAAAGCTAAGACAATAAAATTATACATAGTCAAAAATTAAAGTCAAATTAAAATTGAGTAATATTTTAGTCAAATCCGTGTGATCAAAAAAAAGGCGGAGGGAAGTCTGATTTATTTTCTGGCTTTTTTGTTACTACTAATCGGGTAATTCCATAAATAGTGTTCTGAGAAATATTAATATTCGATTGGTTTCTCCCCTAGCAGGGGAGATTAAGAGGGGTATGTTTAGTTCTGATGATTTAAAATATAAACCGCAAAACAGAAAAAAATAATGGAATAATTATTGATACCCCTCCTAGCCTCCCCTGCAAAGGGAGGAATCGTTCTTGTTTTTTAGGGAATCCCTTTATTTTTTGTCTTTAATTTTTTTTTATTTAGTATCACTTGGCATGAAAAAAAACGAAACCCCAGAACTACTAATGCCTGCTGGCGACTTAGGTAAGGCTTACACCGCCTTTCGATATGGAGCGGATGCGATTTATTGTGGAGTGCCAATGTTTTCCCTTCGAACCAGAGAAAATGTTTTTACCGATAAAGATTTGGCGGAAATTATTCCGTTTGCGCATAAAAATGGGAAAAAAGTTTATGTTACCACGAATGCTTTTCCGCATCAATATTTGATTCCTTTATACGAAAAACACTTCAAACTACTTGAAGAACTAAAACCTGATGGGATTATTTTTGCAGATTTAGGCGTGCTGAGTCTCGCCAATGAATTTGCCCCAAGTGTCCCGAAACATTTATCCGTGCAAACTTCGACGGTTAACGCTCCGGCGATCAATCTCTGGAAATCATTGGGCGTCGAGCGTATTATTCTGGCACGAGAAATGGCGATCAAGGAAGTGGCCCAAATCCATAAACTGGTCCCGGATATGGAGCTGGAATATTTTGTACATGGAGCAGTTTGTATGGCTTATTCCGGAAGATGTTTGCTGTCAAATTTCACCGGCGGACGTGATGCCAATAGAGGGGCGTGTAATCATACTTGTCGATGGAATTATAAGGTTTATGACGAAGACGGAAGGGAGGTGGATGTGGCTCATCACGAAGATCAGCGTAAAGATTTAGATAAAAAAAAGACCGATAACGCTTGTTGTGCAAAAAAATCAGCACGATCGATTCGAGATTTTGAACAGGTAAAAATAGTAGAGGAAGAGCAACGACAGGGGCAAATGGTCCCAATGGAAGAAGATTTTCACGGCACGCACATTATGTCTTCGAAAGATATGTGTATGATTGAAGATTTAGAAGCGATTGCCAAGGCCGGTGTTTGCTCGTTGAAAGTCGAAGGCCGTAATAAAACCGCTTATTATTGCGCCACGATTGCTCGTGCTTATCGTCGGGCGTTGGATGATATTTCAGCAGGAAAAACCTTTGATGAAAGCCTTTGGGGAGAAGTTCACGCTACGGCGAATAGGGGATTTTTCCCAGGATTTCTGCACGGTAAACCACGAGAAGGCTCTATGAAGTATGAGGCGAATATCTCAACTTCTCCCAAAGAAGTTTGTGGGATTGTTAAAAATTGGAACCATAGACGGATTGAAATAGTGGTTAAGAATAGAATTAAAGCGGGAGCCACGATTGAGTTTGTGATGCCAAAAATAGAAGATGATTTTACGATGACAGCGGAAGTTCTTCAATTTGGAGAAGATGCTGTTGAAACCTTGCATGGAGGAAATGATAATAAAGTGGCTTCAATGAAATGTGAAAAAGAAGTGCCTGTTGGTGTTTTTATACGACAGGCGTCGTAATTTTTTGACAAAGGATTATCAAAAAAACTTATTCGTTGAAATTTTATTAAAAATACTATAATTTCTTGATCGACTGAATTTGTCAGGCGTTCTGTTAATTACAAC